>NZ_VPBR01000006.1:0-165988 GCF_013418645.1 Acinetobacter sp. YH12132 | reverse complement strand
CTGCCTGTTTCAAGATGGACATGATCTGACTGTCAGTAAATTTAGATGTTTTCATGCAGAATCTCCTGCTCGTATCTTAAGAGAAAATTCTACTTTTAGATCCTATTATTTTTAGGGGGGATTACCAGTGAACTTCATGGAACCCTCTTTTCATATTTATAAACTCTACAAATCATACATCATCTGGTAATAAATCTTTCACTGACACATCTAATGATTTCGCTAATTCATATATTTTTTCAATAGTTATATTTACTTCCCCACGCTCAATACGTCCCATATAACTGCGATCAATATTGCTAAGAAAAGCTAGTTTTTCCTGTGATATTTTCTTTAGCTTCCTTTGTTCCCGAACACGTAAACCAAAAGAGACTGTTAGTTCTGACATGTTTTGAATCAACTGCTCAAAAAATAGAACTATCCTAATTTGAGGACTATGTATCCACGGCTTATAATCCTCTTTTTATGTTTTTTAGTTTTTCCAATGCAAACTATCAATTTACCGCTATTCGAAAAATTTCCACCTCTTATTCAGCAATATTCCATTAATAATTGGACTACTAATGACTTTTGGATTGCACTCTCACTTTCAACAAAGGAACGTAATCGCTTTAACCGTCAAAGAATGTATCGAATACTTCGAAAACTTGTTGAATTAGGTTTTTTAGAAAAAAAAGTTAACCATGAAAACTCTCGCTTTTCTTTATTTAGTGAGACAAAGAAAATTAATATATTTAGAGGCATAAACAATGAAAGTGAAGATTTATCGAAAATGAGACTAGAAGAAACTAGAATAAGTTTTAAAATTTCTTTCCTTGAAAAACAAATAGAGGCTTACAAACAATTGGAAATTAATTTCCCAAGCATGAAAAAGAAAATTTTATATGTTAGAAATAATTGTAAGTCCGAAATAATTGAGTTGAAAGCATACCAACTTGCTCTAAAAAGCATTATCTATCCTATTGAAAGTTAAAGATCCAGTTTATTTTGGTTCTTTAACTTTACTATTGCTTCTGAACTAAGGACTCATTTAGCTCTTCGATTGTTAATCAATCCGAACTTTTTTTGCTCATTGGCTCATTCAATTTAGCAATGCTGAGCCCATACTTATGGGCATTGTATTGCCACACCACAAACTGTTCCAACAACATAGCGTTTTCTTTTTCCAATCTAGCATTCTTGGCCTCCAAAGCCTCAATTTTAGTTTGAGCGATTTTCAGACTAGCAGGGAGTTTTTGCTGTTTTGCTTTTAAAATTTCTAATGCTGCTGGAGATTTTTTTCCTAGATCATAAGCGTTCTTAATTTTTGCAAATTTTTGTAGGGTTTGGCGAGTTGGTGCAGGCACAATCTCTAGTTGTACTTCAATTGCTTTGCATAACTTCTCCCACGTTAACTTTTCATTTGGCGACCAATAATCAAGAATTTCAACAATATCTTGTACATTCTGATCTGTTAGATGCTGTGCCATATTAGCTCCATAAATCCAATGATAAAGAATCATGTAAACCTGACTGCTCTTCAAGCTTTTTACGTTGAGTATTCTCAATAATGGGGATACGTTTACGACCTGCTTTTTGATACGCTAAATCAAGATGTGTCACATGTTCCGAAGGCGGCAAACTTAAAGGCGTTCCATCAAGAATGTTTGGATCATCAAGTAGGGCTATCAACTGTTCACAACGTTTAATAGTAAGCTCTCTAGTATCCAACCAAACCGCTGCACCAGTAACATTTTTACTAACAGCCTCCTTATCCTTTGCCCATAAGATTTTTTCTTTTCTAAGTCGATCTTGAAGTCGTTTTTTCTTTTCTTCATCCCCCTTAATACAGACATGCTCTGTACAATTAAGACAGTTTCTATATTTTAGGCAGGGTTCATCAATATAAGAATGTGTACAAAGTCCAAACTCGGTAGTGTGCATGGACAATGTTGTTTTGGTATTTAACTCTTGTAGAGTTCGAGGTGTAGCGATCTGGAATGTATATGTACTATCAGTATCTACTGTACCAACCTCGTTTTTCTGCATTTCAACTAAGCCATCATTACGATCCTCAACCGAAGTATGGTCATATGTTCGATTTTGCTTCAAATCAGCTCGCCCTGACCATTTAGCGAGTAACATGCTATCCATTCCATTGGTATTTGCTATTGTATTGAGAAGATGCCTAAATTGATGGGTAGACACACTGTAGTCACCATATCCCCATCGTTGGAAAATAGATTGAACATTTGCTAACTCATCACTTCCTTTTTTCTTCTTTTTGGTGGGAGATAAGTCTTCATTTAAAGTATCAATATGTGGCATCCATAGCTCAGTAGTTACTGTTGGCTTTTGGGTATGAAATTGATTTGCAAAGCAACAGAAAAGCGCTTCAGACCATTTTATTTCTATGCCAGCACCCACTTGAAACGGTACATATGGGAAGCCTTCAGGTAAGCGACTTCTTATCAATTCATTCAAATCATTCAAACTATATATATTATTCTTTCTTTCTAAACCTCTTACTGCCAAGAATTGATTGCCTGAAGTTCTAGCTGTTGTTGTATCCGAATAATTTGACTCATCAAAACCTAGCGCTTGCAATACTTGTTTTTTTGTTAACAGTTGCTCATCAGAGACTTCTGGACATAATTCATGTCGAGGAAACTTATCACTATTTTCTAACAGAGATGCAAATAGTCTTGCTTTTTCAGAAATTTTTTTTAATCGTTTAATTGCTAATTGAACAGTTGGGATCATGACACCTGGAATATATTTAATATCGTACCCAAAATTTTTCTGCGCATACCATCTAATACCAAATACAGTTTCACTATTAGAACCATCTACTGTAAGCCCTAAACTGCTCTTAGAAAGCGTTTGGGCTTCTTCCTGGTGGATACAATTCTGCTTTAAGAAAAATAGCTCTGATGCTCGTTCTGGCGCAGCTAGAAGCAAACCCACAGCACTGGTGACAAAAATATCTCTATCTGACAGTTCTGAATCTTTCCGCGAGAAAATATCAGCTAATGCAAAAATCGCATCCTCATCAGGAAGTTTAGACTCTCTATGTTCCTCTGACTCCTCATCTAGCACAATCGATTTATCAGCAGGTTTTTTAAGTGGATTTTTCCACTCTGGCAAAGCTAATACCTTTATTTGGCGTAGAAAATCCAAAAGAATTTTTAATTGTCTTCCTACATGATAAGCAGAGCTTGCTTTGTAATTTTTCTTAGCATTTTCAGCAGCCAAGTCAAAATCAGCAATAACCAATTTAGTTAAATCAACTTCACTATTTCGGTCTAAGAATATTTGCTCTATTGCCCGAATTGAAAGAATTGTGTCTTGAGTTTTTAACTTGCTATTAATTCTTTGATACTTAACATACGCCTTTGCAAATTCTAGAATTGAATGATGTAAAAGATTTTCGGGTAATCTATCTTTGGATGAAATACCCATTTTGACAAAGTTTACTTCGCCTTTCCAATAATGGTCTTCAAATCTAATATCTTCATTTAATTCTGATAACTGCTTAACAAAATCAATAAACCGCTTAATTTCAGAGTCAGGAGTTTGGATTCTGTCAGATGGAAAATAAATCAAATTATCCATGATTAAACTCCTTACAAGCATCAATGACTTGCTGAATGGCAATAATTGTTCGGTCATTCACGGCAGCAACTTCAAGACTACACCCCATTGTTATTAGGTCATCTCGTTCTTTCATTAATTGTTTTAAAATAAGATGATGGGGTGCATTTGCCCAAGGCATAAATTTACTACACAGATAACATGCGATTGGTGCATAATCGTTACAGTATTGATGTGTACCACATGAGCCAACATCACAATCCTGCTCTACACAAGAAATTCGATTAGCATCTTCAATTTGTGATTGAGCCTCAATCTCATCCTTTACAACTTTCCCCTGAAAAGCATCTGCATATTTGCGTAAACTCTCATCCATGATGGATGATATTTGCTGTGCAATTTCTGGCACACTTTGTACATAGCAATGTGCATTTTGGGTATCATGATGATCTAATAAATTTGCGATGACAATCACGCCTGCTTTTTGTCTAGCAGCATTTGTACCAAGTGTATAACGAAACCTATAAGAAGTAACAAATATTGGCTTACCTGTTTCCCTTGACCGAACACCAAGCTTTCTTACCGCATCTTTTAACTTTTGAGTTAATTCAACCGTAGGCAAATGAATAATTTCTTTTGGCAAAATTTCTGAAATTTCATGCCGATTTTCCCAATCCAAATTAACCAATTTCTCAAAATCATAAAATAGCGGTAGCTCTGCAAACTCTTGTTCAGATAGCTCTCGTTTTATTTCTTTGCTTAATTTCTGCTTTAAAATTCGAGTATGCTCAAACAATATTTGTACGATACTTTCACGAATTCCTACTTCACGAAAAGCATAACGAAATCCACTAGCACCTCTTATTTTAGCTTTTGGAATATTGAGTACATGAACTTTTTTTTCATCCTTAAACTTATACTTATCGGTCTCGTATAAGTCTTTTACTTTTAACCCAGCAATTTGTATTGGTCGTCTACCTGTCGCACAAAAAACACGAATTAAAGCAGCCTCATAATAAGAAATCCTATTTTCTGCTAAATATTCGTTGGTTCTAGTAATAATTGCTTGGAATTCAAATGGACTAAATGGACCTTCATCTGGATCAAGAGAAAGAACAGCTGTACCTTTTTCATTTCCAGTTAATTTCCATGAATCCATTAAATCATAGATTTCGTCATCTACTGAAGAGTATCCTAAATTGTATAGTTTTTTTAAAAAGACTCTGAACTTTGCTAATTTATATTCATACTTTTTATCATTAAAATATTTTTTATATTCTAAAATTCCTTTTAAAGTAAATTCTGACTCACCTGTCAAATCAGGATATTTAAGCGCATAACGGATCATTTCTGCTGCATGTGTGCTTGAGCTATATTTAGCAAAATTGATAAAAGTATTTAATACGTCAGATCTAACTTCCTCCGAAAATTTCGAAAGATTTGACATATCAGCTTTGTTGTTAATATCCAACACCCATGTATGATCATAAATATCAACCTGATAGCCTTTGAATGTAGTAAAAGTATTTTTCGACTTATCTAAACTATCGACTTGAGGTAGTTTACTCATTTTTTATCCTCAAAATTTTCTTGAATACTTAAACCTACTTCCATAGCTCGCTTATTTTCTGCACGTCTTGAATATCTTCTCGCACTTTGTGAATTTGGTATCCAACCCATCAGATATGCTCGATCTCTCTCAGCCTGATCTTCTGTTATTTTTCCAGATTTAATTAAAGTCTGAACTTTATCTGTATATTTATCATTCCATGTATGCCTAAATGCATGTGCATGCACATTGAATAAAACGACTTCAGAAATTTCTGAAAAAATTTTGTCTAGTGCATTAATTGAAAGCGGCTGCCCCTTATTTGATAAGATCAAAAAGTCTGTTAACTCTGCATTAGGCACTGTCGATCTATGATTTAGAATATAGATATCCAATTTTTTCTTTAGATTCTGGTTGAGTGCAATTGATCGACTTCTAGTCTTTACCAAAGGTTGATATAACCGAGGATCACTATCATCATGAGGATTACGTCTAATAGTCAGATAAGGTATACCCGCTTGAGGAGGGGTTATATCTGTAATTTTTAAATTTAATAATTCTCCTTTACGACATCCTAAGTATAAAAACAAATAGATAATCAGCTCATTTCTATAAACTATGTAATCTGAAATCCAAATACGATTCTGATTATCAGGATTAACCGCCTTTAAAATTTTATCTACCTGCTCATCATCAAAGGACACATATTCAGACTGACTATCCATGGGCTTACAAGGCCTACGAGATGTTAATAAATTTTTTGTGCTTGTTATTACTGATGAATGAAAATATATCTCTAGCCACCCAATATATTCAGCAAAATTAGTTAACCGCCGATATATCAATTGTTTGGATACATAGTCCTGAGTAATAACCAATTTTGCTCTAGCTCGCTCTTTGTTATTACTTTTTGGAAAACTTATGATCTTTTTTTTTGAAGCTGTCCCGCTTAATCGGCTACGATTGAAACTGGTTAAATTTACTAAAGCTTCGATTTCATTTAATTTTAAAAAATCTTTATTTTTAATCCTTTGTTCCAAATCAATTCCTAACTTATCCAATAACTGAAACAGCAACTTAATATCTTCTAGAATAGCTGTAATAGTATTGATTGATTGACCACGATTTCTTAAATGAATGATCGTATATAAATTTGGATAAGTCATAGGAACGCCATCACTATTCAAAAGAACAGCAAATCTCTCTCCACTACTCATTACAAATCTTTTAACAGACATCATAATTAAATTTAACAAAATATCTAAGTATTAAATATCATAATATATTAAATAAAAAAATTTACAGAACTATTTCTAGTGTCTGTAAATTTCTTTTGTAACTAACTGCTAATAAAGAATAATTTTATAAACTTTACAAAACATGGTCTCTAGGGTGTACTAAAACGGTAAGTCATCATCCAAATCTGCAGGTGCAGGCGTTGCAGCAGGAGCTGGT
Organism: Acinetobacter sp. YH12132; assembly: GCF_013418645.1. Taxonomy (NCBI): domain Bacteria; kingdom Pseudomonadati; phylum Pseudomonadota; class Gammaproteobacteria; order Moraxellales; family Moraxellaceae; genus Acinetobacter; species Acinetobacter sp. YH12132. The sequence goes on along the minus strand of NZ_VPBR01000006.1, from coordinate 159,411 downwards.
TTCGGTTGCTGATAACCACCCTGGTTGCCATAACCACCACCGGCATTATTGTTGTTAAAACCGCCTTGAGCCTGCGGCGCATAGCCACCCTGGTTGTTATTGCTATAACCACCGCCCTGGTTATTGTTAAAACGTGGCTGATTAAAACCGTTATCGCCCTGCTCACCTTGCTGACGACCCGAGTCCAGCATCTGCATTTGCTCGCCACGAATTTCTGTGGTGTAGCGTTCCTGACCATTCTGATCGGTCCACTGACGGGTACGCAGCGAACCTTCAATATAGACTTTTGAACCTTTGCGTAAGTATTGCTGCGCGATTTCACCTAAACGGTTATGCAGCACAATACGGTGCCATTCGGTTTGCTCTTTACGCTCACCGGTGGTTTTATCGGTCCACGCATCACTGGTGGCAATGGAAAATTGAGTAAGCGAGCCACCATTCGGGAAAGTTTTTGTTTCTGGATCTCGACCTAAAGTACCAACTAAAATGACCTTATTTACACCACGCATCAGCTGTATTCTTCCTATTTGTTTCTATTATTTACTTTATAAGAGTTATGCTTAAATGGCTACCTCTTTACCCAACAAGTGCGTTAATTGTTGTCGCGCAGTATCATCAATTTGCTGTTTATCGACTTTTATATAGGCAACTTGCTGTTCAGACATCACCACGACTTCTTCAATACCATGAATGGCCAAAAGTTGAGAAGTCCACTCATCCGTTTGTTTGGCCTCAGGCAGGCGAAATACCATCGACGACAGATAACGCGGCTGGGCCAGACCAAAACTCATCAGCAGCCAAATTATAGCAACTGCGGTCAGAATACTCCAACCCATCGCCGTGTTATTCAGCAGTAACAGTTGCCCGCCAATCATGCCGCCAAAGAAGGCACCGAGGAACTGGCTGCTGGCATTGACGCCCATTGCAGTGGCTTTGGATTGAATCGGTGCCGCCTTCGATAACCAGGACGGTAACAGCGCTTCCATCACGTTAAAGGCAATAAAAAACAGGCCCAGTCCAATCAGCAGGATATATTTAGATTCAAAACCAAAAATCATCACGATCAGGCCAAGAATAATTCCGCCAATCGCGGTCAGGAAAATACCGCGCATTTTGCGATATTTTTCCGCCAGAATAATACTTGGGAAGGCAAAAAACAGACTCAGCACCAGCAGCGGCAAATACACCCAGCCGTGACTGGACAATGGCAAACCGGCATATTCAATCAGCTGCGGTGGTGCATAAATAAACATCGCCGTTAGCAGTAAATGCAGGGTAAACACTGACAGATGCAGGCGGTTTAAATCGCCCATTTTTAGCACCTGTTTGAGCTGCGGCAGATAGCCCTGCTGGAAATTACGATGATGGCGCGTGACTTTAGGCACCAGCAGCAACATGGCAATGGCCGCCAGTCCCATAATGGTGGTCACCCAGAACAGCCCGGAAATACCAACCAGTCCGGTCAGCCACGGCCCGGCACTAAAGGCAATCACGAAGGATAAACCAATACTCATGCCCATCATGGCCATGGCTTTGGTGCGCTGTTCTTCACGGGTGACATCGGCCAGTAAAGCCATCACCACGGCAGAGACTGCGCCGCCACCGGCAATGGCCCGGCCAATGATGACCCCATAAATGGTCTCTGACATTGCAGCAATGGCACCGCCTAAAGCAAACAGTAACAGTCCAAGCACCACCAGCGGTTTACGACTATAGCGATCAGCAATCAGGCTAAATGGAATCTGTAAAATGGCCTGGGTCAGACCATACACCCCAACCGCCAGACCAATTAAGGTCGGGGTTGCATATTGATAGGATTGCCCTGCCACCGAGAAAACCGGAATAATCATGAACAGACCCAACATGCGTAAGGCAAAAATACTGCTTAAGGCAAAAGTTGAACGGCGTTCTAAGGCATTCATCATATCAATAGGCTAAGTGCAACAATTTTGTATGCGAATATCCTACATCATTCATGCTGCAGATGCTGCGATATTCAGCACAATATTCTGCATCTGAACTGCCAGTCATAAAAAAAGGTGCAATTGCTTGCACCTTCTTTAGATCAGACTGCAACTTAGTGCAGTGCCTGACGTTTTTTATATTGAATTGAGGCAAATACCGCCCAGACAATAAAGGCCACACCAATCAGACCGGTGACCACTTCCGGGACATGTAAACCGGTTCCGCTGGCAATCATGATAAAGGCCAGCGCACCAATCGCATAATGCGCACCATGTTCCAGGTAAATATAAGCATCCAGGGTGCCTTTTTCTACCAGATAAATGGTCATCGAACGCACGAAAATCGCGCCAATCGCCAGACCCAGCATGATAATTACCACATCCGAAGTAATCGCAAAGGCACCAATCACACCGTCAAAACTGAACGAGGCATCCAGCACTTCCAGATACAAGAAGCCACCAATACCGGCTTTCACCACACCGGTTGGTACGCCATTTTCATCATGACGGATCGCATTGCCATTTTCATCGACTTCAGGTTCGCCACCCAGTAAATGACTCAATACCTGTACGCCAATATAGATCACGATGCCCCAGATGCCGGCCATGGTCACCACCAGACGTTTATCTTCGACCACATTGGCCGCCATGATCAGCAAGGCCACCAGTGCAATAAAGACCGACATGGCCGGTACACTGGCCAGATTGGATAAACGGCGCTCAATCCAGCGGAACCAGTGGGTGTCTTTTTCATCATCGAGGAAAAAGTTCAGGAACACCATTAACAGGAAGGCACCACCAAATGCTGCAATTTCAGGATGATGCGCCATTAATTTGGCCGAATATTCTTTTGGATTATTCAGTGCCAGCTGCACCACTTCCATCATGCCCATATCGGCTGTGACGGCAACAATCACCACCGGGAAAATTAAACGCATACCGAATACGGCAATCAGAATCCCGACCGTCAGGAACAGCATTTTCCAGAAATGGTCCCAACCGCGCAGGACTGATGCGTTAACAACCGCGTTATCAAACGATAACGACACTTCCATAATGGCGAGAATGGCCGTAATGGTCAGTGCTGTGAACATGGTTTTCAGGCCTGCTTCCGGACCGTGGGTATAGCCCCAATAAGCAGACAAACCGAGACACACGATCGTAAATGCAATAGAGAAACCAAAATGTTTCATCATGACAAATCGACCTATGACATTATTAGATAAAGAAATTCGGTAAATATTAAACTTGAATTACACCGAATGCGCCGCGTGCATCCTGCTGAAGACATGCAGGACCTCGGCGATAGAGATATGGCCGCTATTATGACGCTTTTTCATGACGATGCCAAAACACTTCGTATGCTTTTTTGTTTATTCTGATACAAATCAAAGCGGCTCATCTTTGCGGCGCAAGTATGCTAGTCTTTGGGCATTGATCTTGATGCTTTACAGGAACCGGACATGCGTTTTTCTGAACAATTGTGGCAACAGAATTTAGAACTGTATCAAAACACCCTGGCCCTGCCCTTTAACCAGGAACTGGCGCAAGGCAACCTAAGTCGTGAGGCCTTTAGCCACTATGTGATTCAGGATGCGCATTATTTACTGGCCTATGGCCGCGCGCTGGCGGTGTGTGCTGCCAAAGCCTTTGATGCCGATGATGTGATCCAGTTTGCCGAAGCCGCCAAGGTAGCAATTGTGGTGGAACGTTCATTGCATAACGGTTTTATGCAGGATTTTGGCATTAGCAAGGAACAGTTTGAAAATACACCGCTGACCCTAGCCTGCCATCATTACACCAGTTATCTAGTTGCCACTGCCTGGTCGGAGAGTTATCCGGTGGTGCTGGCCTCATTATTGCCATGTTTCTGGATTTATGCCGAAGTCGGTAAAGATATTGTCGGTAACTCGGTCGCCAACAACCCGTATCAAGCCTGGGTCGATACCTATGCCGGCGAAGAATTCCATACCGCAGTGCGCAATGTGATTGCCACGGTTGACCGCGTGGCCGAGCGCTGTGATGAAGACACGCTGGCGAAAATGCGTCAGGCCTATACCCGTGCCGCTGAACTGGAATGGCTGTTCTGGGACAGCGCCTATGCACAGCGCAACTGGCCGGGTCTGGACAGTAGTAACTAATCTTTGATCACTCGCCCTGGTGCAAGATCAGCAGACTTGCACAAGGGCCGACAGCTCTCTTTCATTCTTGCGTGCTTTGATCCCCGTACTTTTTCTCCTGACAATTTTTTATCCTTATACGTTTTCAGATCTTGGCCTTTATTTGCAATCAACCGACATAATTTGACGTAGAAATACCTTAAGCCTGCACTTGAACATTTTTCATGCGCTATCATATAGAGGTTTTAAATGAATTTTCTAGGATCATTGCATGAGCCAAAGTCATATCCGTATTCGAGGCGCACGTACCCATAACCTGAAGAATGTGAACCTTGATATTCCACGCGACAAGTTTGTGGTGATTACGGGACTTTCCGGTTCAGGTAAATCTTCCCTGGCTTTCGATACCCTATATGCCGAAGGTCAGCGCCGTTATGTCGAATCGCTCTCGGCCTATGCGCGCCAATTCCTGTCACAAATGGAAAAACCGGAAGTCGACTCGATTGAAGGCTTAAGTCCGGCCATTGCCATTGAACAGAAATCGACCAGCCACAACCCGCGTTCTACCGTCGGCACTATTACCGAAATTTATGACTATTTACGTCTGCTCTATGCACGCGTGGGTACGCCCTACTGTCCGGAACATGACTTACCGATGGTGGCGCAAACCGTATCTGAAATGGTCGATGTGGTCAAAGGTCTGGAAGAAGGTACCGCCCTATTGCTATTGGCACCGGTGGTACGTGAACGTAAAGGCGAATATACCCATCTGTTTGAACAGCTGCAAAGCCAGGGTTTTGTCCGTGCCCGGGTAGATGGCGAAATCATGGAGATTGATCCGCCACCAGAACTGGACAAAAAGAAAAAACACAGTATTGAAGTGGTGGTCGACCGTTTTAAAGTCCGGGATGATTTGGGCAACCGTATTGCCGAAAGTTTTGAAACCGCTTTACGTTTAGGCGGGGATATTGCGATTTTATCGTGGATGAAAGGCGAACATCCGGACCGGGTGTTCTCGGCCAAACACTCCTGCCCAGAATGTGACCGTGCCGTGGCTGAACTGGAACCGCGCCTGTTTTCATTTAACAACCCGTTTGGTGCCTGTCCGGTCTGTGATGGCCTGGGCACACGCAGCCATTTTAGTGCTGACAAGCTCATTCCCAATCCGGAACTTTCTTTAAGCCAGGGTGCGATTCGTGGCTGGGACCGTCAGCGTCCTTATTATTATGGCATGCTGCAAAAAGTCGCCGATCATTATGATTTTTCGCTGGATACACCGTGGAATGAACTGGACAAAGACACCCAGAAAAAATTTCTCTACGGCAGTGGCCGGGAAAAAATTGACCTGAGCTATGTCGATGAACGTGGTCGTCGCCATAACCGGGTACAACCGTTTGAAGGGATTTTGCCGCATCTGGAACGCCGCTATCGTGAAACAGAAAGTAATTATGTCCGCGATGATCTGGCGCAGTATCTCTCCAATGCCGCCTGTGATGCCTGTGATGGTTCACGTCTGAATGAAATTTCGCGCCATGTGCGAGTCAAAGACAAAACCATCAGCCAGATTACCAAAATGTCGATTGGCGATGCCGAGCATTACTACCAGAACCTGAATCTGGAAGGCGCCAAAGGCGAAATTGCCGATAAAATTTTTAAGGAAATCCGTGAACGTCTGCACTTTCTGGTCTCAGTCGGTCTGAACTATTTAAGTCTGTCGCGCTCTGCCGAAACGCTCTCGGGTGGTGAAGCCCAGCGCATCCGACTGGCATCGCAGATTGGTGCCGGGTTAATGGGCGTAATGTATGTGCTGGATGAACCGTCTATTGGTCTGCATCAGCGTGATAATGACCGCCTGCTGGAAACCCTGATTCGCCTGCGTGATCTGGGCAATACCGTACTGGTGGTCGAACATGATGAAGATGCGATTCGCGCCGCAGACCATATTATTGATATCGGGCCGGGCGCCGGCGTGCATGGCGGGAATGTGATTGCTGAAGGTACCTATCAGGAACTGGCGGCCAATGCCAATTCCCTGACCGGTCAATACCTGTCGGGCAAGCTCAAGATTGAAGTGCCGAAACAGCGCACCCAGCCACCGAAACCAGATGAGCAGATCAAGCTGATGGGCGCCTGCGGCCATAACCTGAAAAATGTCGATCTGACCCTGCCTTTAGGCGTGATGACCTGCGTTACCGGGGTATCCGGTTCGGGTAAATCGACCCTGATTAACCGTACCCTGCTGCCATTGGCCGCAACCCAGCTGAATGGCGCCACCACGCTCAGCGCGGAAAAGTTTGACACCATTGAAGGACTGCAATTCCTGGATAAAGTGGTGGATATTGACCAGAGTCCGATTGGCCGCACCCCGCGTTCCAATCCGGCCACCTATACCGGTCTGTTTACCCCAATTCGTGAACTGTTTGCCCAGACGCCTGAAGCCAAAGGCCGCGGTTATGCGGCGGGCCGTTTCTCCTTTAACGTCAAAGGCGGACGCTGCGAGGCCTGTGAAGGTGATGGCATGATTAAAGTCGCCATGCACTTCCTGCCGGATATGTATGTCCCCTGTGATGCCTGCCATGGCAAACGCTATAACCGCGAAACCCTGGAAGTGCATTACAAAGGCAAAAATATTTCCGATGTGCTGGAAATGACGGTCGAAGATGCCATGCATTTCTTTGATGCCATTCCGGTGATTCACCGCCGTCTGGAAACCTTGAATCAAGTCGGTTTAGGTTATATCCGTCTGGGTCAGTCAGCCACCACCTTATCTGGTGGTGAAGCGCAGCGGGTCAAACTGGCACGCGAACTGGCAAAACGGGATACCGGTAAAACCCTGTACGTGCTGGATGAACCAACCACCGGTCTGCATTTCCATGACATTGCCAAACTACTGGACATCCTGCATGAGCTGCGCAACAAGGGAAATACCATTGTGGTGATTGAACACAATCTGGATGTGATTAAAACCGCAGACTGGATTGTGGATTTAGGCCCGGAAGGCGGTGCCGGCGGCGGGATGATTATTGCCGAAGGTACCCCGGAAGAGGTGGTGAAAGTGAAAGCCTCCCATACCGGAAAATTCCTGAAACCGATGTTAAAATAAAATGAAAGGGCTCTGAGGAGCCCTTTTCTTTGTTATTAGATTCACCTGAAAAATATCAAGATATATATTTAAAATATTTTTCTATTTTAATTTACGGTTTAGAGCATACTTTCCACCCTATTCCGCCCCTTCTCTTTGGCCTTAAATAAGGAGTGATCTGCCCGGCCAAACAGTTCCATCCAGCTGCCTGCATCTGCGGCGACCCCGGCACTGACAGAAATATTTAACGGCGTGTCCAGTCCCGGCAGGGTCAGAACATTCTGGCTAATTTCCTGACGTAATTTCTCGGCAATACTCAAGGCCCCGTCCAGATCAATCTGCTCAATCAGAATCAGGAATTCATCGCCCCCATAACGCACAATCAGGTCAGATGAACGCACACTGTGTTTTAACACTTCGGCAATTCCCTGAATCACCCGGTCACCGACAATATGCCCATACTGATCATTGACCTCTTTAAAGTCATCAATATCAATAATAATTAAACCGGTTTGATGGAGCTTGTCCGGATTCTGATTCAGATATTGAATATATTCTTCCAGCGCCAGACGATTGGAAACCCCGGTCAGGGTATCGGTATTGGCCATATTGCGTAGCTGGAATTCCAGCAAATCCCGTTCAGCCAAACGTGCCTGCAACTGCTTGAGCGCAGCAAATAAAGAGGTGGGTGAGGAATCTGGAGCTGTGGCCGTCTGCGGCTGGGCTTCAGATAACTCTAAAATCAGATCCCGCGCTTCAATTAAAGGTTTAAATACCTTAAAACGCGCATAGACCATGGTAAACAGCGCCGCCAGCAAAGAAATAATCGACACCGACAGCGTCAGGATAAACTGCTGCCAGGCAGCATGACGCTCCTGCTGGGCCAGCCAGACACTATAATCCAGCAGATATTTCTGCAGATTCACCACCGTCGTAAATTTATCGACAATATTCAGGGTCAGTTCAGTCCCACTTAACGAATACGGGCGCGCATGCAGACTTTCTTCAATCAGCTGGCTGACAATAGGAACCCCCTGATCCAGATATTTTTGTTTAACCTGTTGATGCAGTCCCAGGTATTCAGGCGTTTTGTGCTGTTCAGGCTGAATCGAGTTGACCAGATCCCATAAATAATAAGATTGCCGCTGGCTCTGTAAGGAATAAGCCAGGTTCTGTTCAGGAATTGGTTCTTTAAAAGTCACGGCCGCCATAATCGTCGAGGCCAGACGTCCGGCCTGATCACGTAAATCGGCCAGTACCAGAATCAGACTATAGGACTCCGACAGCATGGTCTTTTTGCCTTCCGACTGCATCATGACATGCTTCAGCACCTCATAGACTTCATCCCAGGCACGAAACATGGCCTGAATGGCCTGATCCAGCTGTGCTGAACTGCGCTGGGCATAGGGTTGTGCTGCATAGGCATCCACCGCAGCACGTCCTTTTGCCAAAGCCGGTTTTAAATCGGTGGTCAAGGCATTGGCCTGTGCAGCAAAACCGGCGCTATTTAACAATTGCATGGTGTGTTCAATCTGCAGATCGACCCGCTCTCGAAACAGGGTCAGCTCTTTCAGGTTGGCACTGAGTTCATCTGGAGTACTGGACATGACCTTATTGGCCGGACCACGTTCGCGTGAAATCTCATTGGCCAGATCGGCCACATGACGTAAGACTGAAATTTCTGTCAGCACCACATCAGACTGCTGATAAGAGCGATAACTCTTCAGCGTCACCGGAACCGAAATAAACAGAATCGACAGGATGATAATGAGCATAGAAATAAACAGACGCTGCTTAGTATTCTCTGAATGCAAGCGATGGGACATGTTTATAACCTCACTACCATGAGCATGAACTGAACGTATTGAATCAACAAAGGCAGAGCAACGACCTGAAGCGGATGACCACACTGCTGAGGAAAAAATAACAGGACAGCGGTAGCGTTCATTCAACTATAAGTCGAATAAATCAACAAGATAACTAAAAAATTGTGACAAGGTTAACAAATTTATTGATTAAATTGAATAAAAACCGACGAAATTAGAGTAAGTTTCTATTTTTTTGAAGGGCAACCGAGATTGCATTCTCTTAAAAATTAAATATAAGCCAATGATTTATATAATAAAAATAAGGTTTTAAAAATTGTATAAAAAATTAAAGAAAACATTTTACAGCTGCATCAAATAAGTGCATAATGCACCGCATTGGGGCGACTTTAGATATTCCTCAGCAGAATTTTAAATTTTCCCGCAAATTTTGGCTAAAAAATCCCGGTTTTCGTTGAAAACCGGGATTTTTTATGGTCATATATTCAATAGCGCTTTTTAATTCAAGAAATATTGCACCAATATAGTGCACCATAAATTTATACTTAAGCGGTTTTTAATCCTGACTACAGGATTCAGGCATAAAAAAAACCCAGCCTTGGGGAAAGCTGGGCATATAAAAAGTAAAACTTTGTGGAGAATCTCAGTGCAGTTCCTCTAACCTCTAGTCCTGCATCAAGAAAAATCATGACCGAAATCACAATTTCGATAAAGCTGACCAAACGGTATAACTTTATCTAGCCATTATGATACTTATCACACTTTTTGTAAAGCCTATTAAAATAGTCTACTTTTAGTTTAACCAGTATTAATAGTCAGCGAATTTAGACCTATAAAAACCAGAAAACGTAGAAAAAAAGTAAAGCGTTATCAATTTCAGCTACATAATCCTGGTCTTAAGTTTCATTTTTTAAGCTTTATGCGCTGCTTTTCACATTTTTATTAGATTGCTTTTATAGATAATTTATATTGAATCAATTCATATTAACTATAAAGAAAAGTGAGGCAGCAAACACTTTTCTTTCGCAAATGAGATTTAGCCGCTTGTTCTTTATACACTTTTTAGGTTGACAACAGATTTATCAATTGACTACTTTTTCGCCTATACATATTTTAGAGCAATTACTCAACTAAATAATCTCCTTTGTCTTCATTGACTTAATAAATTGTTACAATACAATGCCTATTGTTTAATCCATTTTTAACAAAACTGGTAACTATCATGAAAAAACTCGGTTTAGCCACAGCTTTATTATTAGCCATGACCGGTGCTCAAGCGTACCAATTCGAAGTTCAAGGTCAATCAGAATTCATCGACAACACTGTAAATGAGCAAAACTTCACTGGTGCAGTTCAAGGTACTTACTACTTCAAAAATGTTGATTCAACTAAAGGTCCTTTAGCTGAAGCTGCGTTTTTAAACCAAGCATCAAACTTCTCTTTAGCGTATAACTACGGTGAATATGATGAAAATGGTTTAGATATTGTTTCTCATACTTATGGTGCTAAAGCAGAAGCTTACATTCCAACAAAATTCGTTCCAGCTTATGCAAGCGCATCTTATAGCCATACAATTAATGACAGCAAAAATGCTTTAGCAACTGATGATCAAGGCGATCGCTATGCTTTAGAACTTGGTGCATTAGTAGCGCCAAACTTCCTGGTTGCTGTAGGTTATACCAGCGTTGCAGATCAAGTTTCTTATGATGCTTTTAACATCCTTTCTAATGGTGTTGCTAAAGCTGCTTTAGAATCTGAAACAATCGCAGATGACCAAGACGCTATTACTGCACGTACTAAATACGTGGGTGCAATTGATGGTACAAACATGGCGATCGGTTTTGAAACTGGCCTTGTTTACGGTGAAAGCACTGCTTATGCATTAAAAACTGATCTTTACTTAACACCTGCTCTTAGCGTAGGTGCTTCTTATGCTGAAACTAGCGCTGATATCGCTAACGATAAAGCTTGGGGTGCAAACGTAAATTACTTCATCACTCCAGCAGTTGCAGTTGGCGCAAGCTATGTAAATGCTAATGCTGAAGGTGACGTGCGTGACACTCAAACTGTTGGCTTAAATGCTAAATTCCGTTTCTAATCTGATTTAGAAACTGATGTAAAAAAGACGCTCTATGAGCGTCTTTTTTTGTTTGAAAGAAATGATTATTCCGGACTACGTACAATACTCAGGAAATATAAATGCCGTTCATATTGATCCAGAATATCCTGCAGTAAATCTTCCTGGGTCCAGTCCATCACATCGTAGTTCTGCCCGCCCTCTCTTAAAAATACCTCAGCCTGATAAAACGGCGCATCGGCCGTGACTTCTGGCATAAAGCTCGGCGGCACAGTTTCACGGGACACCACCTGATAAATAAAGTTAATCTCATGCTGATGATCGACCTTTAAACGCAGGCCATCTTCCAGCGAATCAATCGACACAGTCAGATGCCGCTTCTGGAATTCCTTTTGAATATTCTCAAAAGCCTGCTGTACATGAACCTGAATATACTGTTCTACCTCAGCCTGGCTATGCGGATAATGCATGATCAGCCCCAGACGCTGTTGCCAGCTGCGTGGATTATGAATGGCGCGCGGCGTAATCCGCGCTTCCTGCAAGGCATTCATTTTGGTGACATCTAGCCGTAGGGCTTTGAGCAGGCCCCAGCACATCAGCAGCAGAATGAGGGTAAATGGCAAGGCACTCATAATGGTGGCCGACTGGAGCGCACTCAGGCCACCGGCCAATAGCAGGATAATCGCCAGCACCGCCATCAACACGGTCCAGAACAGCCGTTGCCAGACCGGAGAATGTTCCGTTTTTGCAGTGAGAAAATCTGTGACCAGCGCACCTGAATCTGCCGAAGTAACAAAAAACAGCATCACCAGCAGGGTCGCCAGCAGACTCATGATGGAGGCAAAAGGCAGATTACTTAAAAACTCAAACAGGGCCACCGAGGAGTCCTGCTGTACTGCGGTCATCAATTGCAGATTCGCTTCATGCAAAATGCTATACAGCGCGGCATTGCCCATAAAACCCATCCAGACCAGGGTAAAACCAGTCGGAATCAGCATTACCCCCACAATAAATTCACGGATACTGCGTCCTTTGGATACCCGGGCAATAAACAGTCCCACAAATGGCGACCAGGAGATCCACCAGGCCCAGTACATGATGGTCCAGCCCCCAATCCAGCCACTCGGTTGATAGGCATATAAATTGAAGGTCATATGAAACAGATTCGAGGCATACTGACCAATATTCTGAATGGTGGTTTGTAGTAAATAGATACTCGGCCCCGTTATAAATACAAATAACAGCAGCACCACCGCCAGCACCAGATTCAGCTCTGACAGCCGTTTAATACCTTTGTCCAGACCAAAAAACACCGATAAAGACGCCATGCTGCTGACCACAATAATCAGGATCATCTGGGTACTGGCGCTTTGCTCAATCCCGAATAAATAATTCAGCCCCGAATTGATCTGAGTCACACCAAAACCTAAAGTGGTGGCAATTCCGAAGACAGTGCCGAGCGTGGCAAAGGTATCAATCCCATCTCCGAGCGGGCCGTAAATTTTTGAGCCAATCAGCGGATACAGGGCCGAACGGACTTTTAGCGGCAGATTGTGCCGGTAAGCAAAATAAGCCAGTGCCAGCCCGACCAGCGCATAAATGGCCCAGGCATGAATGCCCCAGTGGAAAAAAGAAATGCGCATCGCCTGCTGCGCTGCCTGGATGGTGGCCGGCTCACCGACCGGTGGTGAAACATAGTGCATCACCGGTTCAGCCACGCCAAAGAACATCAGGCCAATGCCCATCCCGGCGGTAAACAACATTGCAAACCAGGAACCCTGATGATATTCCGGCTGGCTATGGTCCGGACCAAGCTTGATTTTACCCATATCGGACAGTGCTATATAAATCAGCAGAATCAGAAACACCGCCACCGACAGCACATAGAACCAGCTAAAAGAATCGGTAATCCACTGGTTCATGCGCTGGGTCAGCAGTTCAAAACTATTGGGCGCCAGCAGCACCACCGCCAGAAAAATCGCAATAACCGCGACCGTACTGATAAATACATTCGGATTGATATTGCCCCACCAGGGCAATTTTTCGGAAGGCATAACTCCCCCATTTTATTTTTAAAGATAATAGACAGACGCTTCAGGTCCGGGCAGCATTCACCGTAAAGGTGAACAAAAGATGAGTGTCGTGAGCTTAAACTCGCGCACAGCTTAGTCCTCTTGCAGCAGAAACACTATTGAACTGCTGTAACAAAATAGCCCAAGCCAATGATTAATCTTTATTTCTCGGCAAATGACGAATGTATTGCAGGGCAATCAGCCGGGAAACTATTAAGGCCAGATACATCACCCCGCAAAACATTTGCAGCATGGCAATCACCCGTACCGCCGGACCAATCGGCATCAGGTCAGACAGGCCGGTGGCAGACTGCAAACTGAAACTCAGAAACAGCAGATCCAGCCAGCTTTGCAAATCTGGTTGGGTCGGATGATAAAAACTGGAAGGATCCAGAATCTGGCAAATGTTATAAACAAAGGCAAACGCCCAGGCAATTAAGGTGAATACCGCGCCGGCGGCAAACAGTTCATCGCGGGTTAGATAACGGTCTTCAAACATATAACGCAGCAAACCATAGGCCGCACTTAAATAGGCCGCGGCTTCAAAGGCATGGCTAATCACCAGAACGGTCGGGTTATTAACCTCCAGCACAATCAGCAGAGAAAAGAACAAGGCGCCCGTGACAAAGCTCAGTCCTAAAAAAGTAAACATCGGGGTCTGGCGAATGACCTTGGCAATTAACAGCAATACCACCACACCCAGCATCCAGATCAGCACGCGATAGGTGGCATGATGGCTAAGCAGCGACAACACGAGAATAAAAAACTGCATTAACAGCAGCCAGGCCGAAGGCAACAGCCGGAATCCTTTCCATAAATCAATGAATGCTTGCATGGGCACATCCTGGGTATCTTGGTGTAATGCGGACATCACTTTCTTTTTTGTTCTGATTACCATAGCATGCTTAAAAGCGCAGACAGATCACTCCTTTGTATGAAAATTACAGAAAAAGTACGTCAAGAAATCACCCAGATTGAATTCCGGGATGACCTTTCTCAGGATAAAAAAATTGCCAAAATCACCCATCTGGCCTGTGCCACCTGTGCCGGTGTCGCCATTCAGCCCCTGCCTTTTGCCGATATTCTGATTCTGACACCCTTACAAGGCTACTTTGCCAGCCGGATTGCTGCCATTCACGGTATTAAACTGACCGACCATGAAGCGCTGGACTGGGTCAAGGAACTGATCGGGCTGGTGGGTTTGGGCATCGCCGCGCAGCAGATTGCACTGGGGGTCTGGAAAACCGTGACCTTTGGCTTTGGCGGCCTGCTGACCATTCCACTGGTCTACGGCCTGACTTTTGCGATTATGAAAGTGGCTGATCTGTATTTTTCCCATAAAGCCCGTAATGAAAAACTCAGTGAGGAACGCATTAAAGCGGTATGGAAACAGGCGTTCCAGCAAGGTAAAAAACAGGGACAGGCTCAGGCAGAGCAGCTGCAACAGCCAGAGGATTAAGCCATGACCCGATCGTCCTCACCCTCACCGATTCACTATCTCCGTAAAAATTTTGATGCGCTGGCCATCACCACCGTATTGGCCAAACTGGCCTGGAACGCGCGCACGCCGCAACTGACTGAAGCGGATCAGGCGGTACTGGCTGCATTAAGACGCAGCCATGCTGAACTGGCAAACGCCCCTCTGGAAGATATTCAGGCTTATTTACAGGGTTTTGATGAGCAGCAGATTGTCGGGCTGGTATCGACGGTTAAAGGCATGTTGCATGATATGGAGTTTGTACGGCTGGACCATGAAGATGGCGACAGTCTGTATGCCGCGTATCTGGACCAGCACGACCATACCGATTTTGATGTGCTTCTGGCCGATCAGCACAGCGGCGAAAGCTGGCAACTGCAACTAAAAGCCATCGAAGGTACTGGCACCGGCAAAGACTGGATTGCTGCCCCTCCTGAAGAAATGTTGCTTGCCACTGAAGAAATCGCGGCACAGTTGGGTCTGGAAAGTTCTGGTCTCAGCACCAAAGAGCTGACCCAGAGCGTGGAAGATGCGATTGATGTGATTGTCACCGCCAAAGACCCGAATGATGAACATTTCTGGGACTACTTTCCGGCCATCTCCGTGGCCAGTGTTTCACTGGCGATTTATGAACTGTTCCGGCGCTATCAGCAGCAGGAAATCAGCTGGTCAGAATTTAAATGGATGGCGGCCAGAGTATCTGGCATCAAGGTCAGTAAAATTGCCTTTATTGGTCTGCTGTTGGGTCTACCGGTGGTCGGTCAGGTCACGGGTGCCTACCTGGTCGCCAAGCTGTTACTGAATGCCAAAGCCACCTGGTTTGAAAAAGAATCAGCGCTATATCGCAAACTACAGGCCTACTGGGCCAGCAAGCAAAAACCGCAGCCATAAAAAAGCCCCTTGCGGGGCTTTTTTTTAGGCATATCTGCTCATCTTAGTGATCAGATGCACCTGAGATACCAATACCGGTTTGTGAGCGGACAAACTGTGCATCGAATGCTTTACGTTCCGCTTGTGCTTGCGCAGAGTTATCGGTAATCGAGAACAACCAGCAGCAGAAGAATGACAATGGCATTGCGAAGATTGCAGGACCGTTAAATGGCACCACTGGTGTATCAGAAATTGCCAGCGTATCGACCCAAACTGCTTTCGACAATACGATCAGCACTACAGCAGACACCAGACCAGCAACACCACCAATCACTGCACCACGTGTAGTTAAACCTTTCCAGAACATCGACAGAACCAGCACCGGGAAGTTCGCACATGCAGCTACCGAGAATGCCAGACCCACCATGAAGGCAACGTTTTGTTTCTCGAACAGAATACCCAGAATCATCGCGAAGATCGCTAAACCTAAAGTTGCGATTTTAGACATGCGCAGTTCAGATTCAGGTGTAGTTTGACCTTTCTTGAATACGTTGGCATACAAGTCGTGAGAGATTGCTGAAGCACCTGACAGGGTCAGACCGGCAACCACTGCAAGAATTGTGGCGAATGCAACCGCTGAAATGAAGCCCATGAACAGGTCACCACCGACTGCGTCAGACAGGTGTACCGCCGCCATGTTGTTACCACCCACCAGCTCAAGCTTGCCAGTGACTGCCATTTTTGCGATATCCAGGAATTGCGGGTTGTTGGCCACATACAGGATCGCACCGAAACCAATGATGAAGGTTAACAGGTAGAAGTAACCAATAAAGCCGGTTGCAACCACGACAGATTTACGCGCTTCTTTGGCATCTTTTACCGTGAAGAAACGCATCAGGATGTGTGGCAGACCTGCAGTACCGAACATTAATGCCAGACCCAGTGAGATCGCATCAATCGGGTTAGATGCCAGGCTACCTGGACCCATGATATTGGCTGCATCAGCCAGGCTCAGGTCATGTACCTTCGAGAACACCTGAATTGATTGTTCAAACATGTTAGTGAAGCTGAAGCCCACGCCTTTCATTACCATGAAGGCCATGAAGGTTGCACCAGACAGTAACAGTACCGCTTTAATGATCTGTACCCAGGTCGTTGCCAGCATGCCGCCGAACATAACGTAAGCCATCATCAATAAACCAACCAGCACAACTGCGATGTTATAGTTCAGACCGAACAGCAGTTTGATCAGCTGACCTGCACCCACCATCTGTGCAATCAGATAGAACGCCACGACGACTAGCGAGCTGAATGCCGCCAGGGTACGTACCGGTTTTTCTGATAAACGGAAGGAAACTACGTCAGACAGGTTGTATTTACCCAGGTTACGTAAACGTTCTGCAATCAGGAACAATACGATTGGCCAGCCCACCATGAAGCCCAGTGAATACAGCAAGCCGTCGAAGCCTGACATAAACACCATGGCGGAAATACCCAGGAAAGACGCAGCCGACATATAGTCACCGGCAATGGCCAGACCGTTTTGGAAACCTGAAATACCACCACCGGCAGTATAGAAGTCTTTGGTATTGGTGGTTTGTTTCGCCGCCCATTTGGTAATGAACAGGGTCGCACCCACAAAGATCAGGAACATGATAATTGCAGGCCAGTTGGTGGCTTGTTGTTCTGCTGCGCCCAGATCAGGTGCGGCGAAAGCCATACCTGACATCATCAACGCAGAAGCTGCAGCAGCTTGCGCCTTCAATGAAGTCCATTTCATCTTAGTCTTGTCCTTTTTGTTGTGCAATTGCTTCTACTTCACGCATTGCTTCTTCATTCAGTTGATCCAGCTTGTTATTCGCAATATAGGAATACACTGCACACAAAATGAAAGATAACACGATGATGCCCAGACCCAGTGGAATACCCCAGGTCGTCACGCCACCAGAAATGGAAGATAATAGAAACTCTTTGTTATAGCCAACTAACAACATGAAGCCGACATAAACGATTAACATGATTGCGGTAAGCGTCCAGCTAAGATTACGCTTTTTTGCAACCATTTCTTTGAATTTTGGATTGTGTAGAATTCGATCTACTTGAGCCTCATCCATAGTTTTACTCCTTGAAACGCCCAGCCTTAGGCGTAATTTTTAATTCGAATTATATTCATGATGAAAACTAACAAGTTTGTAGGGTGCTTGTAATTTAGACTTTGGTCGTTAAATTTTGAGCAATTCAAACTGATGCGTTCACGAATAGAGTATTATAACGCGAGATAAATACACCGCGGGTATTATGAACAGCTGGCTGATTATCGGGGTGTTAGCCCTTTATATTGCATTACTTTTTATTTGTGCATTTTTTGGTGAAAAACATGCGAGCCGCCTCAGTACGCGCGGTCGTATGCTGCTGTTCAGTCTGACCTTGGGCGTCTACTGTTCATCCTGGACCTTTTACGGGGCCACTGGTGCAGCGGTGCGTGAAGGCATTATCTTCCTGCCGATCTATTTAGGGCCGCTCTTGTTCGTGGCGGTTGGCTATGACATCTGGCGCCGTTTGGGTCGGGTCCGGCAACATCATGCCATTTCCTCGATTGCCGACTTCGTGGCAGCGCGATATGGCAAAAGTGGTGCCCTGGCCTCGCTGGTGACCATTCTGGCAGTCATTGCGATTATTCCCTATCTGGCCCTGCAGTTACGTGCGATTGCCTTAAGTGCTGCCGTGATTCTGGATCAGACCACCCATGTCGAAAGTACCACCAATGGTGTACTGTTTTTAACCGCGCTGCTGGCAATTCTGGCGATGCTGTTTGGCACCCGGCAAATTGCCAACACCGAACAGCACGGCGGTTTAATGCTGGCGGTGGCGTTTGAATCTTTCGTCAAGCTGTTTGCCCTGCTCTGTGTGGCCGGTTTCTTTGTCTTTGAATCGGCCGATAACCTGAAGCAGATCAGCAATGATGTGGCCCAGACCTTCCATGAAGTGCAGCTGTTGGGCGTACCGGAAACTTTCTGGGTGCAAACTCTGCTGGCCGCACTGGCGATTATCTGCTTGCCACGCCAGTTCCACGTGGCGGTGGTCGAATTACGCGATGAAAAACATATTCGCGGGGCACGGCGCTGGTTTGCCGTTTATCTGATTTTAACCACCATCGCGATTATTCCAATTGCCAGCTGGGCCTTACATGCCGCGCCGCAATATCTGATGATTCCGGATGTCGCGGTGCTGTCCTTACCGCTCAGCTATAATCAGGAATGGCTGACCTTACTGGCCTTCCTGGGTGGTTTTTCGGCTTCAACCGGGATGTTGCTGGTATCTTCGGTGGCGCTGTCGATCATGCTCAGTAATGACCTGATCATGCCGGCGCTGTGGCGCTCGGGCCTGATTTCGCGTCATGACAAACGGTTGCCACTGGTGCTGAAATTCACCCGCCGCATCTGTATTCTGGCGGTGATGCTGCTTGGCTTCCTGTTCTTCCATTTCTTTAATGATATTGACCAGCTTTCGGTCTTCGGTTTACTGGCCTTTAGTGCGGTAGCGCAGTTCTCCCCGGCCCTGATTGGCGGGCTGTACTGGCGCGGCGGCAGTAAACAGGGTGTTTATGCCGGCCTGATTGTCGGTTTTATCATGTGGGCCTATACCCTGCTCTGGCCAACGGTTTTACGCAGTCTGCCAGAACAGTTCTCGGCGATTACCCAGTATTATTTAACTGTGGGGCCATTTGGTATTAATGGCTTACGTCCGGAAGCGCTGTTAGGTTTTGAATCATTTGCGCCGCTGACACATGGTGTGGTCTGGTCACTCGGTCTGAACCTGTTGCTGTATGTCTGGGTATCGCGCATATTCCGCCCGAGTGTGGCTGAACAGATTCAGGCTGAAAGTTTCTTCTACTATGAAACCAAGCCGCTGCCATCGCACACCACCAGCAATGAAGTCAGCTATTCGCATCAGGATGTGGCGCGTTTAAAAGTCGGTGACCTGATTACGCTGGCCAAACGCATTACCGGCGATGAGCCAACCATGCAGGCCTTCCGGCAGTTCAGTGAACAGAATAATGTGGTGCTGAATGAAAACAGCAATGCCAACGGCATGTGGTGGCGTTTTACCGAACAGTACCTGGCCGGCACCATTGGCGCGGCATCGGCGCGAACCCTGCTCACCACGGCGATGGTCAACAATGGTCTGGCACTGGGTCAGGTCGCCAATATTCTTGACCAGGCCTCCCAATGGCAGCGCTTTAACCAGAATCTGATCATGACCATGATCGACCACATGACCCAGGGGGTGAGCGTGGTCGATGAAAATATGTGTCTGGTGGCTTGGAACAATCAATATCTAAAACTGTTTGATTATCCAAAAGATATTGTCTATGTCGGCTGTCCAATTGCCGACCTGATCCGCTATAACGCCGAGCGCGGCGAATGTGGCCCGGGCTCGGTGGAAGAACACGTGCGTAAACGGATTCACTGGATGAAAGTCGGCAGTGCGCATGAGTTTGAACGTATCCGTAAAGATGGCCGCGTGATTCAAATGCGCGGTAATCCGATTGAAGGCGGTGGCTTCGTGACCACCTTTGCCGATATTACCGCCTTCCGTGAAAATGAAGCGGTCCTTGAAGCACGTGTACAAGACCGTACCCAGCAATTGGCCGATGCCCTGGCCGAACAGCAGCTGGCGCGCGAACAGGCCGATAAAGCCAATATGTCCAAGAGCCGCTTTATTGCCGCGGCCAGTCATGACCTATTACAGCCGATGCACGCAGCCCGTCTGTTCAGTACTGCGCTAGAGCAAAGCATCCAGTCGGATGATGACCGCAAAACCTTGCAGCAGCTGGATCGTGCCCTGCATGGCGCTGAAAGTATGCTGTCTGCGCTGCTGGATATTGCCCGTTTAGAAGGCGGCACCATTCAGCCGAAACGTCAGCCTTATCCACTGCATGACTTGCTCAGTGATCTGGAACTGCAATTTAAATCCATTGCCGCGCAGCGGGGCATCCAGTTTGCCGTGCATGATGCCCAGTTCTGGATTGACACCGATCCGCAATGGATTCGCCGGATTATCCAAAACTTTGTCAGCAATGCACTGCGTTATACCGCCAAAGGCAAAGTCGTGGTCGGGGTATTACGTTCTGCACAGCGTCCGCAGCATATCCGCATCGGGGTCTGGGATACCGGTCCCGGCATTGCCGAAGAACAGCGCATTAAACTGTTCCAGGAATTTGAACGTTGCGGCCATACCTCGCCGTGGGGTGAACAGGGTCTGGGCCTCGGTCTGGCCATTGTGCAGCGTATGACCAGCCTGCTGGATTATCCGGTCTATGTCTATTCCACTCTCGGACAGGGCTCCTGCTTCATGATTGAAGTACCGGTGGTGGATGCACCTAAAGCCGTGGCTGCACCGGTTCAGGCCGTACCGCTGAAAACCAAGGCCTATAAAATTCTGTGTCTGGATAATGATGAAACCATTTTAGAAGGCATGGCGACCTTATTGGGCAAATGGGGCTATCAGGTCTTTAAAGCCACCGAACCGGAACAGGCCCTGGAGATTATCCAGCAGGAAAATATTCAGGTCTGGCTGGTCGATCAGCATTTAAATAACAATAAAGTCGGTCTGGACTTTATTCTGGCCAACCGTCAGGAAAATGTACCAGTGGCATTAATTACCGCCGATTCGGATCCGGAATTACCGCAGCGTCTAAAAGAGCTGAATATCGTGTTGCTGAAAAAACCGCTGAAACCGGCCTCCTTGCGAGCCTGGTTATCCGGTCTGAAAATTTCAGCTTAGGCTGACATATTTTGAAACCTCTTTGCGGCTTCGGTAACAAAGAGGTTTTGTATTTTGGGCCTGAAAATGGCGATTTATTGCAGCCCGCTAGGCAAAACTGCTCAAAACAGGCGCTATCTGCCTGACAGCCATTGGCAGAAAATTCCATTGAATTATTTACTATGGCAAAGGCTACCAAAAATCTCAGTGTACAGCTGTATACCTGGTTACAAAATTTTAATCTTATGATTTTTAAAATTATTTTTTGATTAAAAAATACACATTAGACTTTAGTCGCATATCTGATATGTAGCAATACGCGCATAAAAAAGACATTAAAAAGAAAAGATCAGTGTTTAGTCTGGAGATGAGCCCCTGAACGTCCTGTCCGGAGCTGATCATCATCCAGCCTAGAGGAGTTTTTTGATGAGTCTTTCAAGCGCAGTACAGCAAGGTCATGAGCAGAACCAACAGTTTCACCGTCAGTATGGCGCCAATGCCCTGTTGCCGGCCATCGACTGGAAAACCCTGTTTCAGCACAGCAAATTAGAACATGCGCATATTGAAGCCCTGAATACCATTTATCAAACCGCTGTACCGCTGGCCTTACAGGTCTTTGATGAACTGCATTTTGATGTATTTAGTCCGGCAGCCTATAAACCACAAGGACTGGGCCTGTTTGAAAAACTGTCTGAACAGGAACAGAAACTGCTGCGTTCGCTGGAAACTGAATGTGACTGTCTTGGTGCCACCACCCGTCACCAGATCTGGAGCATGCTGCTGCGCGGTGGTGCGGTCCTGGTATTTAAAGCCTGGCTCGGCAAAGTCAAAACCGATAAAACCGAACTCGATACCAGCCAGTTTGATGAACTGTCCGATTTACTGTTTATCAAAACCCCGCCGCATGAACTGGCACAGCGTTTAGGTGTGGATATTCATTCCCATGAAGATCATATCTTCCTGATGTATGGCAATGATGTCTATTTGGACCGTTTTAACAGTCTGGAAACTGCCGCGCTATTTGTCGATTTAGGCGTCTATGATCCGGCATTTTTAAGCCTGCGCGATGACCGTATTGCCGACTACTTAAAATCTCAGGACTATGTGACTCAGGAACAGATTGATGAATTGCAATGCGCTTTGAATCCGCTGTTCTGTACCGATGCCACACCGAAACAGGATTGTCTGGCTTAAGCCTTAGCCGATCTGCAAAACAAAAAGGACATCATTTGATGTCCTTTTTATATATTTTTCAATATTTAGATTTTCTTTTCTTCAATATTCAGCGCATTAATCGCCAATACCGCCTGGGTACGGTTTTGTACGCCCAGTTTACGGAAAATCGCCGTCACGTGTGCCTTAATGGTCGCTTCAGAAACATCCAGTTCATAGGCAATCTGTTTATTCAGCAAGCCTTCAGCCACCATCATCAACACACGGAACTGCTGCGGCGTTAAGGACTGAATCCGCTCTGCCAGTGCAGTTTCATCGGCAGCACGCGGGTCAAAATTGACATTGGCCGGCAGGTTTGGCGGTAACCAGATTTCGCCTTCCAGCACCTGACGAATCGCTTCGCCAATATGGCTTGGGTGGGCAGATTTTGGAATATAACCCATGGCACCATGCGCAATGGCACGCTGGATAATCGACACTTCTTCATGTGCCGACACCACAATAATCGGAATTGAAGGATATTGTGCACGCACATGCACCAGCGCCGAGAAACCCGAAGCGCCTGGCAAATTTAAATCGAGGAGAACAAGATCAGGTTCAGGTCCTTTTTCTAAACGTTCATAGAATTCATTGACTGCAGCAGTTTCATGAATTTGAGCTTGCGGTAAGCTATAGCGTACAGCCTGAATTAAAGCATGACGAAACAGCGGATGATCATCAACGATTAAAATATTCATAAGTGACGTGAGAGATCTTGTGCACAATGGCTCCTATTCTACCCATACAAATGCAGTTAAGGATATGCAAGAGTGAACTATTTTTGGCTTAAACGAGATTTTTTGTCCGATTATTCATATTTTCTTACATTTTCTTAAATCTGAGTTAGGAAATCTGATTTTGATATAACATTTATCAGCCTGATTCAGATGCTTATCTGAGTCGCATATAAGTATAAATTTCAATTATTTATTTCATTAAATTTAGTTATTAATTGCTCATTTTAAAGTTATCTGAAAAACAGATAACTTTTCTGTATTTGCTTATTTTACAGGGTAATTCAACTATTGATTAATAACAGACATTCCGAGATCAACCACAATTCAGGTAAGCCTATGTCTGTTTTCAATTCAACCAAACCGCTCAATATTGTCGCAGTATCGGGCGGCTTAAATCATCCGTCTAAAACCGAAGCTTTGGTGCAAGCCATTACTGATGAACTGGGCGAAGCCACCCCGATTCAGGTGCATTTTATTAAATTCAGTGAAATTGCCCCTTTGCTGGGCGGTGCCATTTACCGCAAGCAGTTACCACAGCGCGTGCAGGATGATCTGGCTGCCGTTGAAGCAGCGGATGCATTAATTGTCGGTACACCGGTATATCGCGCCTCCTTTACCGGTCTATTCAAACATTTCTTTGATTTTGTCGAACAGACTGCGCTGGTAGATGTACCGGTATTACTGGCGGCATCGGGGGGTAGTGACCGCCATGCCTTGGTACTGGAGCATCAGCTGCGTCCGTTATTCAGCTTTTTCCAGGCGCAAACCTTGCCTATTGGTGTCTATGCCACAGACCGTGACTTTACCCTGGAATACACCATCCATAGCGAGGCCCTGCGTGACCGGATTACGTTGGCTGTGGCACGCGCCCTGCCCATTCTGGAATGGGCACCGGCCAAAGGCCAGCGCGCCGAAGTGGTGAAAAGTAAAACCCAGCAGGCCAACCAGAACCTGGGCATTAATAAACAGATTGAGCAGGATGAAGTACTACCTTCTGCTGCAGTACCTAATCTGGATGCAGCAGAATCGCGTCTGCATCAGAACAAGGTCAAACCTCAAGTGGCGTAATCTGCTGACCCGCTGGCATCCCCTTCTTCCGAGTGTAGTCTTGGCCATTGATCCTGCGGATTCAGGCTTGCAGCAGCCTGGGTCCGCAAGCTTGCAGCGAAACATCGCTGCAATGCCGGATCAAATAAACACAACAACAGGCCCCTTATTTTTCCCTCAAGACTCGGCTTGAGGGATTTTTTCATTTTATCTGACTCAATGAAATGAGAATGAAGCGGTTTTAGTCCTAAGAATAAAAACTGGGATCTGGCACTTTGCCAGTCAGCACCCATTCACCCAGTTCCTGATATTTATAATCTACCGGATCATGCAGGGTCTGAGTACGCACATTGCGCCAGAAACGGTCCAGATTCAGCTGGGCGGTGGTGGCCCGTGCGCCCATTACCTGAAACATCTGCTCGGTAATATATAAAGAGGTATTGGTCGAGGCAATTTTGGCCGTAGCAATGGCCACCGCTACTTCACCGCGCTGTTCAGCCGTGAGTTCCGGTCCGATGCGCCAAGCCTGCTGCACACTCTGCACGGCTTTATCTGCCAAAAGCCGGACACTTTCCAGCTGCAGATAAAACTCGGCGCAATGCCGTTGAATAAACGGGTCATCCACCGCCTGCTCGACCCGAGATTTGGACCAGGCTTTTTGACCTTGCACGCTCTGAATCGCGGTTTCAAATGCCCCTTCGGCCACACCCAAAAACAGATGCACAAAAATCAGTTGTGCAATTAGCGGCCGCAAACTGGCATAAGGCGTACTTAGCGGTCCGGGATTCAGCAGCAATTCATGTTGATGAACACGCACCTGTTCAAAATGGGTCGTGCCGCTATCGGTCTGGCGCTGTCCCATATTGTGCCAGTCACCCAGAAAATGGACACCACTCCGGGTACTCGGAATCACCGCAATCAAAAGCCTGCCGGTCGCATCATAACCGGAACAGAGCAACAGGTCTGAATCGACCGAACCGGAGCAGAAGCTTTTATCGCCCTGAAACAGATATTCAGAATCTGCAACCGGTGTGACCGTGGTACGCCGATCCAGCGGATTCAGGGCATTGCCCCAAAACAGCTGCTGCTGAACTGTCTGTTGCAACCAGTGCTGATATTGTGCGGGCTGGGCGAACAGCTGCACGGTGGCAATCAGTAAATGATGAAATGCATAGACATGCGCCAAGGAGCTGTCCGCTTGTGCCAAAATCTGGACCGTTTTAAATATAGTCGACCAGGCGGCACCCTGCCCGCCATATTCTGTCGGAATTGATAAACTCAGCAAACCGCTACGGCGAATCAGATCACGCTCTGCTTTGGGATTACCGCCCTGCCGGTCACGTTCAGCAGCGGTCTGGGCAAACTGGCGGGCCAGTTGCCGGGCAATTTCCAGCGGGTCTAAAACAGTGGTCGTAGTCGGGTTCATCTAAAAATCATATCCTTGATCAATCGTAATACTGTGGGTGGAGCGGGCTGTTGTGCTCGCTTCTGGTCTATCTATGCTACACGGCTTTCAGCATAAAAATACCGCCTGCGAGAGGCGGTATTTTAATATTTATTTTTTAACGGCTGGCTTGCACCGTGGCAATCAGCTGATCCACCACTTGTGGTTCTGCCAAGGTCGAAGTATCGCCCAGACTATCCAGCTCATTGGCGGCAATTTTTCTCAGGATCCGGCGCATGATTTTACCAGAACGGGTTTTTGGTAAGGCCGGCGCCCAATGTAGCGCATCTGGAGTGGCCACCGGTCCCAGAATTTTCCGGACCCAGTTGACCAGTTCGGTACGCAGCTCATCACTTTCTGTCACGCCGGCTTGCAGGGTAACAAAGGTACAAATGCCCTGACCTTTAATATCATGCGGCATGCCCACCACCGCGGCTTCAGCCACTGCATCATGTGCCACCAGCGCACTTTCAATTTCAGCCGTGCCTAGGCGGTGTCCGGAAATATTCAGGACATCATCGACCCGGCCGGTAATCCAGTAATAGCCATCTTTATCGCGGCGCGCGCCATCTCCGGTAAAGTAACTGCCCGGATAGGTGGCAAAATAGGCTTCAATAAAGCGAGCCGGATCGCCCCAGATGGTGCGCATTTGCCCTGGCCAGGAATCCTTGATAATCAGGTTACCTTCGGCTTCACCTTCCAGCTCATTACCTTCAGCATCGACCAGGGCCGGTTGTACCCCAAACAGCGGACGCGTGGCCGAGCCCGGTTTCAGTGGCGTTGCGCCCGGCAGCGGCGACATCAGAATCCCGCCGGTTTCGGTTTGCCACCAGGTATCCACAATTGGGCAGCGGCTTTCACCAACCACGGTGTAGTACCAGTTCCAGGCTTCCGGGTTAATCGGTTCACCAACCGAACCAAGCAGACGTAGACTGCTGCGGTCACTTTCCCGTACAAAGCTGTCGCCTTCACGCATCATGGCGCGAATCGCAGTGGGTGCGGTATATAAAATCGTGACGTTGTGTTTATCAATCAAATGCCCGGTGCGCGCCCAGGTCGGATATTGCGGCACCCCTTCAAACATCACTGTGGTGGTGCCATTCGATAATGGCCCGTAAATTACATAGGAGTGCCCGGTCACCCAGCCGACATCGGCGGTACACCAGAACACATCATCCTGTTTAATATCAAACACTTCACGGAAGGTACTGTTGACATAAGTCAGATAACCGCCGGTGGTGTGCAGCACCCCTTTCGGCTTACCGGTCGAGCCGGAAGTATATAAAATAAATAACGGGTCTTCGGCATTCATTGGCTCAGGCGGGCAAATTTCATTGACCGTCATGATTTCCATGTGATACCACAGGTCACGCCCGGCTTTCATTTCAATCGGGTTACCGGTCCGGTGGACCACAATCACGTTTTGCACCGACTCGGTACCGGCCACAGTAAGGGCCTGATCGACATTGGCCTTTAAATAAATCGGCTTGCCGCCGCGCATGGCCGAATCTGCGGTAATCACCAGTTTGGCCTGGCTGTCTTCAATCCGGCTAGCCAGCGAATCTGGAGAGAATCCACCAAACACCACACAATGCACCGCGCCAATCCGGGCACAGGCCAGCATGGCAATGGCAGCCTCGGACACCATTGGCATATACAGCACTACGCGGTCGCCTTTGGTGACGCCATTTTTCTTCAGCACATTGGCAAAGCGGCAGGTTTCATCGTACAGCTCACGGTAGGAAATAATTTTATGCCGTGAAGGATGGTCACCTTCCCAAATAATTGCCGGTTTATAAGGATGTTCTTTTAAATGCCGGTCCAGACAGTTGGCACTGACATTGAGCTGGCCATCGGCAAACCATTCAATCTTGAAATTGTCCGGATCAAAATTGGTATTTTTGACCTGGGTAAACGGTTTAATCCAGTCCAGACGCTTGGCCTGCTCGGCCCAGAACTCGTCGGGTTGTTGAATGGATTGCTGATAACGTTCGAAATATTCTGCCTCGTTGGTACGCGCAGTTTTCTTAAATTCTTCGGGTACAGGATAGATCTCATTCATATTATACTTCCTTGATCTTCTCTCATCTCATCACGAGATGTATGCCACATTCTTGATTTTTATTTCTGCATATCAGCAGTATGACGCTTATTTTTTCTCCACCACAATCATGCTTTGGTCGTAGCGATTGATTTAATTTTAAGCACAGATACACCAGTAGATTCAATGTCTTTGTCGTACTTTTCAGTATAAAAGCAGTAGATTTATCTATAAAAACCACCCGCTTGCAGTCAAAACCGCAGTGTACTTTGCAAAAATCGGCAGCACGCTTGCAGAATGTTTATTAAAATCCGGGCGGATTTCAGGCAAAATACAATTTTATTGCTGAGGACTGGCAGATTCGTGGCTGAAGAAAAAACCCAACTGGGCGAAGTCACCCAAGAAACTTCCGAGCTGATTCAACAGGCCACGGAAAAAACCACCCAGAAAGTCATTGAACATACCCATAAATACAATGATGCTTATTCTGCTATTGATAAAATCATGGAAGGCTTCTGGGAGCGTGTGCCCTATTTCCTGATCGCGCTTGGTGTGATTCTGATTTTCTGGCTGATTGCCCAGCTGTTTAAGTTTTTTGTGAAAAAAACCTTATCCAACCGCAGTTATACCCGGCAGAATCTGGTGCTGGTACTGAACCGGGTCGGCAGTTCGGTGATTATCTTCTTCGGTTTCTTAATTGGTCTGGTGATTGCCATTCCTGGTTTTACCCCAAGCCAGCTGATGAGCGCCCTCGGGATTGGTTCGGTTGCCATTGGCTTTGCCTTTAAGGATATTTTCCAGAACCTGCTTTCCGGCGTGCTGATTTTACTGGGTGAGCCCTTTAAGATTGGCGACAGCATTCTGGTGAATGGATTAGAAGGTACGGTCGAAGATATCCAGATTCGCGCCACCTTTTTACGCTCGGCCGATGGTCGCCGCATTGTGATTCCCAATGCCACGGTCTATACCAGCGCCATTACTGTCAATACTGCCTTTCCACGCCGCCGCTGCGAATTTGTGGTCGGCATTGGCTATGAAGATGACATTCAGAAAGCCAAAGATCTGGTGATGTGCATTCTGAAACGTGACCCGACCATTCTGACCCAGCCGGAATTTAGCGTTAATGTCGATGCGCTGGCCAATTTCTCGGTCAATTTACGCGTGCAATGGTGGATTAATACCAGCGAAACCAATAGCGCGGCATCTATCAGTAAAATTCAGGAAGAAGTCATTCAAAGCTTTGCCGAACAGGGCATTTCCATTCCTTACCCGGTGCAGGAAGTGAAAGTCTATCGTGGTGATCCATCGGTGGCAGACAGCTCAGAGGCTAAATAAACGTCCCAGCACATACGGAATCACGGTTTCTGTACGGATAATCCGGTTGCCCAGACTCACCGCCTGGCAGCCGTTATGTATCAAAAGATCGACCTCATAAGGAATAAAACCACCTTCCGGCCCAATCACAATGCTGCACGGGTGCTGAATCGCGGCGGGCATGCGCATCTCTGCATAGGGATGTGCCACATAGGCGGGACAATCGGCGCTAATCAGACCCGGTAAAACATCTTCAACAAAGGGTTTAAAGCGTTTGTACAGTTCAACTTTTGGTGCGATGGTATCGCCGGCCTGCTCCAGCCCCAGTTCAATATAATGCTCCAGCTGCTGTAAAAATGGCGTCTGCCAGTAGCTTTTATCGACCCGATAGCTATGCATCAGGATAATTTTTTCCACCCCGACCGTGACTGCATCCATAATTAAACGGCGCAGCACTTTCGGACGTGGTAAAGCCACAATCAGCGTCACTGGCAATTTCGCTGGCACAGCTTCTTCTTTTAACGGTTTTAGACGAACCGTTTTTTCTGTAATTTCGATAATTTCCGTGAGATACCGTTTGCCTTCACGAATCCCAACTTTCAGGGTATCACCAACCTGAATATCCAGATGCTGTTGCAAATGCGCTAACTGCCGCGTTGAACTAATCGACCACAGTTCAGATTCAGTTTGGCGAGGATCAAGAAGGACAATATTCATAAAAAAAATAACTCAACAAATCCATCACTGGATAGGCGGAAACGTCATCCACAACGGTCCGAGGCAGGACTCCTTTTACCAAAACAAAAGTAAAAGAAAGCAGAGCTCCTGCTATTAAATCTATAAAGAGAAGGCCCGGTTTGAATCTGATCTCGTAAATCCATGAAAATCAGCTTCTTTACCCATCAGAATATCATCAAAGATATTGATCAATCACCGAAATATGCTTTGCCAGTGAACCCTGATTCTGCTGCATAATCTTTTGTGCTGCAGTATTTAAAGTCAGTGCTTTGGAGGAATCCGATAAGATCTCCAGCATGGTCTGTGCCGCTTGTTCAGCATTCTCTACCACCACCACCGCTTGAGCGTCGACAAACTCATCGACAATGGTCTGGAAGTTAAAATAATTCTTACCCAGAATAGTCGGCACATGCAACGCTATCGGCTCCAGAATATTATGCCCACCACCCGGTTCATTTAAAGAACCGCCAACATAACAGGCCTGACTCAGACCGTACCAGAGCCACATTTCGCCCATTGAATCGGCCAGATAGACCTGGGTATCCGCTTCAATAGTTTGTCCCAAACTGCGGCGTTGGGTACGTAAATCCAAAGCCTGTGCCGCGTGAAAGACCTCATCAAAACGTTCCGGATGGCGCGGCACCACAATACAGACCAGTGCCGGATCTGCCATCAAGGCTGGTTTTAACGCGGCCAGTACGTCTTTTTCTTCTGGAGCATGGGTGCTGGCCAGTGTGATCACTTTACGGCCTGTCAGCTGCCAGTCCTGCTGCAACATTTTGGCCTGTTCAATAAAAGCAGGCGGTGCACTAATATCAAATTTAATACTGCCCACCATCTGGGTCTGTTCAGCAGCTGCACCCAGTGCCACAAAGCGGCTATGTGAGGCCTGATCTTGCACCAACAGCTGCGTCAAACCCTGCAACATCGCCCGGGTCAGGCCGGAGACTTTGGCATAGCCTTTGGCCGATTTTTCAGACAGCCGTGCATTTAGCAACAGGCATGGCACATGGAAGTTTTTGGCCTGATCAATCAGGTTCGGCCACAGCTCGGTTTCTATCAACAGCAATAATTTCGGCTGATATTTCTGATAAAAATCCCGAATCAGATGTTTCTGGTCAGCTGGTAAATACACTGCCTGAAACAGCGCCTCATACGGTGCTTTTAAAAAGAGAGATTTAGCCCGTGCCTGTCCGGTTTTGGTGGTGTTGGTGACCAGCACCGGATGACCGGCTTTTAAATAATGTTCAATTAAAGGCTGGGCCGCGTTGGTTTCTCCCACCGAGACCACATGAAACCAGATCGCCTGCAGATTTTTCGGCGGCTGAAATGGCCCGAAACGCTCTACAATTTCCTGCTGATACTGCGCTTCACTCTCGGCCCGCTTTTTAATACGCGACCGATACAACGGTTTTAGAACAGATAACGCTGCGTTATACCAAAACGGAGTAGCCAAAGAGATGCCTCAAACTGATTTTTTGCCCTGAGAATATAACAGAGCCCTATCCGCATGTTAATGGATATGGCTCCAAATAAAAAAGCAAAGCAACAACGCGGCTGCTTTAGTCGGCATTCACCACGCTTTCAGCCAGAGTTGGATAATCGGTATAGCCTGCTGCACCCTGCACCCCAATCATGGTTTCCAGCTGCAAATCATTTAGCGGTGCATCATCCAGTAGACGTTCATATAAATCCGGGTTGGCAATATAAGCCTTACCAAAAGACACGGCATCGGCTTTGCCCGAAGCCAGCAGTTCAATCGCATCGGTACGGCTTAAACGCATATTGGCAATGTAGGGAACACCACCTGAACGCTGTTTCATATACTCGGAAATACTGTCTTCTGCCAAATATTCACGGGTAAAGAAAAACGCGATCTGACGTTTACCCAATTCCTGCATCACATAGCCAAATGTTTCACGTGGATCATCATCGCCCATATCATGCTCATCACCGCGCGGTGCAAGGTGTACACCCACACGACCGGCACCCCAGACCTCAATCAAGGCATCCACCACTTCCAGCAAGAAACGGGCACGGTTTTCAACTGAACCGCCATACTGATCTTCACGCTGGTTGGTCTTGCTTTGCAGGAACTGGTCAATTAAATAGCCATTGGCCGCGTGCAGTTCTACCCCGTCAAAACCGGCGTCTTTGGCACGTATCGCTGCCTGTTTATATTGCGCAGTAATCGCGTGAATTTCAGCAATTTCTAGCGGACGTGGCAGCACATAAGGACGTTTTGGACGCAGCAAGCTGACATGACCAGCCTGTTGCACAGCGCTGGCAGACACTGGCGTTTCGCCTTGAAGTAAATCGGGATGCGACACCCGGCCCACATGCCATAACTGCGCCACAATTAAACTTCCGCGCTCATGCACTGCATGGGTGACCCGCTTCCAGCCTTCAACCTGAGCATCGCTAAACAGGCCCGGAGTATTTAAATAGCCATTGGCTTCTTCAGAAATGACTGTGGCTTCAGAAATAATCAGACCGGCGCTGGCACGCTGGGCATAATATTCCGCCATTAATGCCGTCGGAACGCGATCATCCGTAGCCCGACTACGGGTTAAGGGTGCCATCACCACACGATTTTTTAACTGGAGTTGACCCAGGGTTAAGGGATTATTCAGTTCTGCCATAGATGCCTCTGTAGCTGCACGCGACCAAACAGATGCTGTTTTGTCTTAGAGTGAGCTTTCTAAAAATTCAATATATTGCTGAATCAGGGCTTCGTTGCGGGAGAAATAGGACCATTGACCATGTTTTTCAGCCTGAATTAAACCGGCCTGCTGTAACACAGATAAATGATTGGACATGGTTGACTGCGACACCTTACCGAGTTTTTCGATATTGCCGGCACAGACGCCACGTTGAAAGCCGCCGCACTGCTCTTCTGACAAAAACTGTTCCGGATGTTTTAACCAGAGCAAGATTTGTCGGCGCGTCGGATTGGCTAAGGCTTTAAAAATTAAATCAATATCCATAATTCAGGCACGTCGCATCAGGCTGTGTTCAAGGAACGCAACAAAGCACTATTCAGTGTTCCTATCCAATATATCGTATTTTTTCGATTTATATATCGATTTTTTTAGATATATTAGTTTTACACTACTAGTGCCTTGTTGTTGATACTTTTTTATTGCCAGCGGCTTAAAGCCCCTGCTTTAAGCTCGCTTCAATAAATTTGTCCAGATCACCGTCCAGCACTGCACCTGTGTTGGAGTTTTCGACACCGGTACGCAGGTCTTTAATCCGCGAGTCATCCAATACATAAGAACGGATCTGGCTGCCCCAGCCGATATCTGACTTGGAATCTTCAAGCGCTTGCGCAGCTTCGTTACGTTTGTTCATCTCCAGTTCATAGAGTTTGGCACGTAACTGTTTCCAGGCATGGTCACGGTTGGCATGTTGTGAACGCTGGTTCTGACAGGCCACCACAATACCGGTTGGAATGTGGGTTAAACGCACGGCAGAGTCAGTTTTGTTAATGTGCTGACCACCAGCACCCGATGCACGATAGGTATCGGTACGGACATCTGACGGATTGATTTCAATTTCAATATTGTCATCTACTTCAGGTGAAACGAACACTGCAGAGAATGACGTATGACGGCGGTTACCCGAGTCAAATGGTGACTTACGCACCAAACGATGGACACCCGATTCAGTCCGCAACCAGCCATAAGCATACTCGCCTTCTACACGAATAGTCGCAGATTTAATCCCGGCCACATCACCGTCTGATTCTTCCATCAGCTCGGCCTTAAAGCCATGACGCTCAATCCAGCGCATATACATACGCAGTAGCATTGAAGCCCAGTCTTGTGCTTCGGTACCGCCAGAACCGGCCTGAATTTCGACATAGCACGGGTTCGGGTCCATTGGATTGTTAAACATCCGGCGGAATTCAAGTTTTGCCAACTCTTCTTCAGCGGCGCTCAATTCGGCCTGCACATCTTCCAGCATGGCTTCTTCATCGGCTTCCACCGCCAGATCCAGCATTGCCTGCGCATCTTCGAGCTGTGTTGCCAGACCGTCTAATACATTCAGAACGTTCTCAAGCTCGCCTTTTTCTTTGGCCATGGCTTGGGCGCGGTTCTGGTCATTCCAGATGGCCGGATCTTCCAATTCACGGAGAACTTCTTCTAAACGCTCTTTTTTAAGATCGTAGTCAAAGATACCCCCGTAGTGTTTGACCACGTTCGTTCAAGTCTTTTAGCTGGTTTAGATAAGGATTAATTTCCACGTGAATGCTCTCAAAAAATATCGATAAAACCCGTGTATTGTAGCATAGAGCCAATCAGGAGTAAGAGGCGCCTGCATCCACTCAACTAAAATGAGGGATATAAACTTAGACGGCCATGATGGGCACAACCTACAGAGACCAGCAAACTAGAAGAAAGATCAAGAAAAAAACGCATTTAAAATTCGGTTTAATTGCCCGTTCTTGGCTTTCAAATTGATAAAAATGAAATTTTTCATCTTTCGCAAAAGGGTTTTACAAAGCCGCATCATAACTTATAATACAGCGCAAAAATTATACAAATTGACCTAAATTCACAGAATCTCCATACTTTTAATAAAACAAAACATTAATTATTTTCTATTATTTATCAATATCTTAAAATTAATCAATTACACAATATTACAGCTGAAACAATGCGGTAACTTTTGCTGGATTGACCAAAATTTTATTTGGCCTAGACTGAAGTTGTAACAAAAAATTAAACAGTCAACCTGATTTCAGAGGGGTAAGATCCATGAAAAAACTAGCAATTGCTTCAGCACTTTTATCTGTATTCGCAGTCGCAGGTACAGCACATGCATACCAAGCTGAAATTGGTGCTTCTGCAGGATTAATTGATCCAGATCATGGCGGCACAAGTGGTTCTTTTGGTGTAGATGGTACCTATTACTTTAACCCTGTTCAAACGCGTAATGCGCCTTTGGCAGAAGCAGCCTTCCTTGATCGTGCCAGCAACGTAAGTGCGCAATATCAATATGATGAAGTCGGTGATGGTGAAGCGCATCGTTATGGCGTAGGCGCTGAGTACTTTGTACCAAACTCAGATTTCTACTTGAGCGGTAATGTCAATGGTCATGATTTAAAAGACAATGATGACTTTGACAATGACTTAACCACCTATGGTGCCGAAGTAGGTTATTTACCAGCACCAGGTCTGTTAATTGCCGCAGGTGTGAAAGGTTGGGACAATGACTATGACGACGGTGTAGACCCTACCTTACGTGCCAAATATGTCACCACTTTAAGCAATGGTAAAGACATTAACCTTGAAGCCGGTGCAGCGTTCGGTGATCTGGACGAATATAACTTAGCAGCAGATTACTACATTGATAAAACCCTGAGTATCGGCGCAGATTATTACAACAATGATCTGAACGACAACAGCGAGTTTGGTATCAATGCCCGTAAATTCTTCACCCCACAAGTCAGCCTTGAAGGTCGTGTCGGTTTCGGTGAAGCAGGTAGCAACGACTACAACCGCTTTGGTGTAGCAGCAAAATACCGCTTCTAATCTGTATAGAAACGCATAAATCGTAAAAAAACCCATCTTCGGATGGGTTTTTTGCACTGATAAGAAGCATTTAGGTAGTTTTTGCACATTGACTGAACGAATATAAACTGTACAATTTGTTACAACTGTTCATAAAACAGTCATATTTTTATAACAAAGAGAGAAAATCTAAATGTTGAAGAAACTTGCTCTTGCTACAGCACTTCTTGCCAGCCTAGGAACTGCACATGCTTACCAAGCTGAACTTAATGTAGGGTATGAAAACACTGATATCGATAACCTTGGGGATCTAGATACATTTTTCATCAATGGAAAATATTATTTAAATGATGTTCAAGTTAAGAACTCTCCACTTGCAGAAGCGGCTTTCCTAAATAAAGCAAGTAATATTGGCTTAGGTTATGCAAATGCAAGCGGTGATGGCGATGAAGATATTGATGTGTTTGGTGTAAGTGGTGAGTTTTATATTCCAAATACTCAATTTTATGTAAGCGGTACTATTAACCAAGTTGATTTTGCAGGTGACGATAATACCGGTTATGCGCTTGAAGTAGGTTACCTACCAATTAATGGCTTGTTATTAGCAGTAGGTGCTGCAAATGAAAGCGTAGATCCAGTTCAAGTAGCAGACTATGGCTTCATCGCAAATCTTTCAAATGCAGTTACTGTAGGTGATGACACTGCATTATCTTTACGTGCCAAATACGTGACTCAAATTGGCAATCATTTTACCAATTTTGAAGGTTTAACTTATATTGGCGATGAAACAACTTATCGCTTAGCTGCTGATCTTTATATCGATCCAACTCTCAGTGTAGGTCTATCTATTGCTGATTCTACTGCAGATGGTTCAGATACACTGTTCGGTATTAAAGCTCAAAAATTCTTTACGCCAACTATTGCAGCAGGTGTAAATTACCACACAACTGACGGTATTGACTCGTTTGGTATCAATGGTACTTTCCGCTTCTAATCATTCCGATTAAAAGTCAAAAAACCGCTCACTCGAGCGGTTTTTTATGGCCTATTGTTCTAAATGGATAATCCGCATTTGCAGGCTGACATTGCCATTAAACTCATTGCGTTCCAGCTCATAGACCAAATGCACGCTATCCTGCATCGGGTCAAATGCAAATTTATCTTTGGCACTAAAAGCAATTGCATCTAATACCTGCCCGTTATTTAAAGCCAGACGCAGCTTTAAATGGCTATCCTTTAACCAGCGATAATCTACAATCTGAAATTGTCCCTCAAAAATTGGCGGTGGAAATTTCTGCCCCCACGGCGCCAAGTGCTGCAAGGTATGCACAGTGTCTAGATGAAAATCTTCTACCGGCAATTCGCCATCGGTCCATAAGGTGGCCTGAAACAGCTCAGGGTCCATGCTGGCAATCAGCTGTTCAAAAATCTGCCTAAATTCCTGAAAATGGGCTTTTTGAATGGTCAGTCCGGCCGCGGCCGCATGTCCGCCAAAATGGCTGACCAGATGCGGATACTGCTCGGCTACCTGTTCAATCGCATCACGAATATGAATGCCATCAATGGAACGCGCCGAACCTTTAATATGAATACCATCTTCATCAGCCGCAAACACAATACTCGGGCGATGAAACTGCTCTTTCAGCCGTCCTGCGACAATACCAATCACCCCTTGATGCCAGTGCGGCTCAAACATGATTAAGGCCGCAGGCAGTTCACTTGCATCGAGCTGAATTTTTTCCAGTTCCTGCAATGCTTCCTGCTTGATCTGCCCTTCAACCTGACGGCGTTCTACATTTAGCTGGTTTAACTGTTCAGCGAAGCGATAAGCAGTTTGTGCATCATTGGCCAGCAGACATTCAATGCCAATATCCATGGTTTCCATTCGACCCGCGGCATTAATCCGTGGTCCCAACACAAAACCTAAATCCTGGGCTTTTAGGCTGGCTGCCTCTCGTCCGGCTATATCCAGCAGTGCTGAAATTCCCGGCCGACACAGATGTTGCTGGATTTTTTTCAGTCCGGCATCCACCAGAATACGGTTGTTATAGTCCAGACTGGCCACATCGGCATAGGTGCCCAAGGCCACCAGATCCAGATATTGGGTCAGATTGGAACTGGATTTGCCTTGTTTTTTACGATAGCTGGACAGGTTGGCCAAGACATAAAATGCCACCCCGACGCCAGCCAGCGCTTTACTCGGAAATTCGCAGCCGAGCTGGTTTGGATTGACGACGGCATCCGCCGCTGGTGTAGCTTTGGTGGTCAGGTGATGGTCGGTAATAATAACCTGCATACCATGTGCTTGCGCCCGTTCCACGCCGGCATGACTGGAAATACCATTATCAACGGTAATTAATAAATCAGGCTGAAAACGGGTAAAGGCCAGATCGGCAATTGCCGGGGTCAGGCCATACCCATATTTAAACCGGTCCGGCACCAGATACTGCACTTTGGCACCCAATTCACGCAAGGCCAGTACCATTAAGGCGGTACTAGTGGCACCATCGGCATCATAATCACCGACAATGACAATCTCTTTGTGCTCGTCAATGGCCTGATCCAGAAGCTGAATGGCCTGATCCAGCCCTTTCATGGTCGGCGCCAGCAAGTGTTTCAGCTTCAGTTCCAGTTCCTGCTCGGATTGCACACCACGTCGCGCCAAAATCTGGGCAATCAACGGCGTCACGCCCTGAAAACTTTCAGGGCGTGTCAGAAAAGGTCGTTGTTTAATCTGTATATTCGACATTTAAGGCATCAGTCGTTGCAGTGTCCATGCCCCATCGGTTTTTTCATAACTTAAACGGTCATGTAAACGATTCGGGCGCCCCTGCCAAAATTCATAATAATCCGGTTCCAGACGATAACCGCCCCAGAATTCCGGCTTGCTCAGTACATCCTGCTCACCCACCTGGGCAGCAAGCTGTGCAAAACGCTGTTGCAACGCTTCACGGCTGGCAATCACACCACTTTGCGGGGTACTGATATGCGCCGCAATCTGGCTGTCACGTGGACGCTTGTTATAGTACAGATGCGACTCTTCCTCCGGAATTTTACTCACCCGGCCGCTAACCCGAATCTGGCGTTCCAGTTCCGGCCAGTAAAACAGCAATTCCGCATAAGGATTTTCCAGTAAGTCGGTGCCTTTCTGGCTGTCATAGTTGGTATAAAAATCATAACCAAGTTCGGTTGCACCGCGCAGTAGCACGGTACGCACATGCGGACGGCCCTGCGCATTGGCTGTAGCCAAAGACATGGCATAAGGTTCATGCAGTTTAATTTCCAGCGCATGATTAAACCAGTTTAAGAACTGCTGATGTGGATCAGCCAAAGCGGCTGACTCATGCAGCTCGCCTTTTTGATAGCTTAAACGTAATTCACTTAAGTCTTTAATTAAATCAGACATCTATACTCCCCTTAGGCAGCAATCGCATGATGACGCACGGCATCGGCCAGATGGTTGGCCAGTACGGTCACTTCCTGCTGGTCATCCCCTTCGACCATTACACGAATCACCGGTTCAGTGCCTGACTTACGAATCAGGATACGGCCACGGCCTTGCAGCTGCGCTTCTGCTTTACCAAATTCTTCCACTAAAGCGGGCACGGCATACGGGTCAAACATGGCCTCTAAACGTACATTCACCAGCACTTGCGGGAACAGTTTAAAATCGGCAACCAGTTCATGCAGGGCTTTGCCCTGCTCTACCATGACGGTTAAGACCTGTAATGCGGCAATAATCGCATCACCAGTGGTGCTTTTATCCAGAGTCAGGACATGGCCCGATGGCTCACCGCCGATATTCCAGCCATTTTCCTCAAGCGCCTGCAACACATAGCGGTCACCAACTTTGGCCCGGACAAACTCGACTCCAGCTTTTTCTAACGCCAGTTCCAGTGCCATATTGCTCATGACAGTTCCGGCAATACCTGCCGGTTTGTTTTTGGCCTGCGTCGCCAGAATATAAAGGATATGATCACCGGTGATCTGCTCACCATTTTTGTCAACCATAATCACCCGGTCAGCATCGCCATCAAAGGCAATGCCCAAATCCGCCTGATGTTCTACCACCGCCTGCTGTAACTGTTCCGGATGGGTCGAACCACAATCTTCATTAATATTCAGACCATCTGGGGTGTTATATAGCGGAATGACCTTGGCACCCAGCTCTTTAAATACCGCCGGACCAACGTTATAGGCTGCACCATTGGCACAGTCCACCACAATTTTTAAATGGTTCAGATCGAAATGATAAGGAAAGGTCGATTTACAGAATTCGATATAACGTCCGGCAGAGTCTTTAACGCGGAAGCTTTTACCCAGATTGGCGTTATCTTCAATCTGAATTTCATTTTCGAGTTCTTGATTAATCGCTTCCTGCAGTTCATCCGGCAGTTTTTTGCCTTCGCTGGAGAAGAATTTAATCCCGTTATCAAAATACGGGTTATGCGATGCAGAAATGACAATGCCCAGACTGGCATGTAAGGCACGGGTTAAATGTGCAATCGCGGGGGTCGGCAATGGCCCCAGTAAATGTACATAAATACCGGCAGCGTTCAGACCAGCCTGTAGCGCCGATTCCAGAATATAACCTGACAGACGGGTATCTTTGCCCAGTACCACAATCGGTTTATTTTTCTTGCTGTATTTTTTTAAAACTTTACCTGCCGCGAAACCTAGTTTCAATGCAAACTCTGGTGTAATTGGAAGCTCCCCAAACTTGCCACGTATACCATCGGTTCCAAAATAACTCATGTCTTACTCACTTCTTATAGGGTTATGGTGATTTTCATCATCCTGTTTCAACACGCTTACTTTACACCAAAATTAAAAAAGCCGTCACATTTATGACGGCTTTTCTATAAGGCGAATTACCAAAAATCAACCAACGCGATAGTTCGGTGCTTCTTTGGTAATGGTCACATCATGCACGTGAGATTCAGACATACCGGCTGCAGTAATCTTCACGAATTTGGCATTCTGACGCAGGTCTTCAATGGTTGAAGAACCGGTATAACCCATTGATGAACGTAAACCACCCATCATCTGATGCACGATATTACCCATTGGGCCTTTGTACGGTACGCGACCTTCAATACCTTCTGGCACCAGTTTTTCAGCACCGGCTTTAGAGTCCTGGAAGTAACGGTCTGCAGAACCGGTTGCACCCGCCATGGCACCCAATGAACCCATACCACGATAAGCCTTGTAATAACGGCCCTGGAAGAATTCAACTTCGCCCGGTGCTTCTTCAGTACCAGCCAGCAGTGAACCGACCATAATCGTGCTGGCACCTGCGCCAATCGCTTTGGCCATATCGCCAGAGAAACGGATACCACCATCCGCGATCAATGGAATCTGTTCTTTTAATGCATTTGCTACAGAGTCAATCGCCGAGATTTGCGGCATACCAATACCGGCCACAATACGGGTGGTACAGATAGAACCCGGACCAATACCGACTTTCACTGCATCTGCACCAGCATCTAATAACGCAAGCGCAGCATCACCCGTTGCGATGTTACCACCAATGACCTGCACTTGCGGATAGTTCTGTTTTACCCAGCGTACGCGTTCAATTACACCGGCAGAGTGACCGTGTGCAGTATCGACTACAATCACGTCCACACCAGCTTCAACCAGCGCTTCTACACGGCTTGGGGTTTCTACACCGGTACCCACTGCAGCACCTACGCGTAAACGACCGAGGTCATCTTTACAGCTGTTTGGATAAAGTTCGGCTTTACGGAAATCGGTGACCGTAATTAAACCACGCAGTTCGTTGTTCTCACCCACCACCAGTACTTTTTCAATACGGTGCTGTTGCAACAGTGCCTGGATATTTTCTTTTGATTCGCCTTCACGCACCGTCACCAGACGGTCCTGACCGGTCATGATGTTGCTGACCGGCTGCTCCAGATTGGTTTCAAAGCGTGTATCACGACCGGTGACGATGCCCACCACTTTGCCATCTTTCACCACAGGCACACCGCTGATGTTGTTGGCTTGAGTTAAGGCAATCAGTTCACGTACTGTGGTTTCTGGGGTCACAGTGATCGGGTCTTTGACCATACCGGCTTCAAATTTTTTCACACGACGTACTTCAGCCGCCTGCGCTGCGATATCCATGTTTTTATGCAGGATACCAATACCGCCATTTTGCGCCATTGCAATGGCCATACGAGATTCAGTCACCGTATCCATGGCTGCAGACACAAGAGGAATATTCAGATTAATGCCGCGAGTTAAACGTGTCTTTAGAGAGACATCTTTTGGGAGGACAGTTGAGTAGGCAGGGAGTAATAAGACATCATCGAAGGTTAGCGCTTCTTGAACGATGGTCAACATAACAGTCTCACTGGTAATTTCCGTGCGCTATTATAAACAAATCTTGCTATAAATTTCATTTGTTATTGCATAAATAATTATTTATTCCGCGCATCCTGACAATTCGGATGAGTTTGCTGATGAAAAAAGCAGGCCGTGGCCTGCTTTTCTACGATAACAGCATCTGGATGCTGAAGTCTTTAACTGACCCGGTCAAAATCCGGGTCCTGGCCATCATTGGCCGCTTCGACCAGCACTAAAGGAATCAGATTATGTGCACGGCGTGCCTTATTGCACTGCTCATCGGCAATCTGTACCTCTTTGCAGCTAGAACTGCGCTGCTCGTACATGGAGCAGCTGACCTGTTGTCCGACCGTTCCTTCCAGCGCAATACAACGCGGATTGGCCTGATTGGTTCCTTTCATGCATGAATAGAGGGCATTTACCGGTTCGGTATAATGCTCAGGCATGGGAATGCCTTCTGCCCAGTAAAATGAAACTCTAAAATAGGTGCAGCATGCGCCGCAGCTAAGACACGCATCTGAGGAAGCAACTTGAGACAACATTGTTAAAATTCTCGTCATCAAAAAAGAGTTTTTTTGGGGAAGAAAATATAAAAAATGTTGTTTTTACACTCAAGTTATTTTTTCAGCTTTTTACGCGATTTTGACCTTAAGTTGGGCAGGTAAATACCGACTCATCCATCAGGTCGACACCGCATTCCAGCGTTTCAATCCAGTCCAGGAACTGGTTGATCTGCTCCTTGCCCACAAACGCGGTACCATGCTGCGGTACAATCATTTCGACATCCATTTGACGCACCATATTCACCCATAAACGGATGACTTTATTGGCACACATATAACGCTGATGGAAAGCTTTCATTTTTGGAATATGCGCGGCAAAGTTTTCTAACGGCTTGGACGCATCTTCGACCATTGAAGCGCCCATATCGCCGGAAAACAGGATTTTGGCCACCGGATCATAAAACTGGAAATTACCGACCGAATGCAGAAAATGCGCAGGAATGGCGACAATGGATGCCTGTCCCAATGGAATCACCTGGCCATGATCTGGCAGTTCAATCAGACGCTCCAGCCAGTTGCCTTTCATCCGGTCACTCATAAAGGCCGAGTTCAAGTGCGGCAAGAAACGCGCCCACAATTTCGAAGCCACCACTTTGGCATCGGTATACACCAGCCAGCGCGGCATTGAGGTAATAATATCCGGGTCCTGATGTGATGCCATCACATAGTCCAGATTGGTCAGGCGGGTATATTTATTCAGTTCCATGGTTAGCGGTACATAGGTCAAATCGCCGCCCGGGTCCAGAACTGCGGCACGGTCATTGTCCAGAATCAGAAACTGGTTGGCCTGTACGCCCTCACCTTTGACCAGACTGGTGAAACTGATACATTTATGCGTGCCATTATCAAATAATACTTGTGATGTGGTGCGATCGAACGCCATACCTTGTCCCCAAAAAATCTTATCTTTACATTAAATTTTTAATTCCCTATAAAATAAAGGGTATTCCGCCAACTTACAATCAATATACAATTTAACTTTCAACTATTTTGTAGAAGCACGGGTCAGGTTCAGCCCATAAAAAAGCCCAACCGGGAAGATTGGGCCAAAATCAGTAGCAGCCTTTAAAAGAAATAATATTGCAACAAGGTGCTGACCCCAATGATAAGGAAAATCAGTGCACCAATTTTATGAATCAAGGATACCGGTAATTTCTCTGCCATTTTATTGCCGATAAATACTGCCGGCGCATTGGCAATCATCATCCCCAAGGTGGTGCCAATCATCACCCAGAAAATACTGTCAAAACGCGCAGCCAGCGCCACGGTTGCAATCTGGGTTTTATCGCCAATTTCTGCCAGGAAGAACAGAATAAAGGTGGCACCAAACACTCCGTATTTCTGCCATTTGTTGATACTTTCATTTTCATCATCCAGCTGATCCGGAATCAGCATCCAGATCGCCATTCCAATAAAACCGAGTGCCAAAATCCAGCGCAGAATTTCAGGACTTAAAATGGTGGTAATCCATTGTCCCAAGGCTGCAGACAAACCGTGATTGATCAGGGTAGCGGCCAGAATCGCCAGCAGAATTGGCAGCGGTTTACGGAAGCGGGCCGCCAGTAACAGGGCCAACAGCTGGGTTTTATCACCCATTTCGGCCAAAGCGACAATTGCAGTTGAGATCAGGAATTCATACATGATGGATTTCTCTGGCTAGCACACATACCAATGACCTATCCCTCCTGCTAGCCAAATCTGCAGAGTGATAAATCAAAGGTCTTGCCAACAAAAGAAAGCTTGAGAAAAGCATTTTGGTTCTTTGCTATGATGACCATGCCCTGTTGAGCAAATATGTTGACCATCACCTTTTTACTTTGCGTAAAAA
Source organism: Acinetobacter sp. YH12132 (assembly GCF_013418645.1). NCBI lineage: Bacteria > Pseudomonadati > Pseudomonadota > Gammaproteobacteria > Moraxellales > Moraxellaceae > Acinetobacter > Acinetobacter sp. YH12132. The sequence continues at coordinate 115,363 of NZ_VPBR01000006.1, read as the reverse complement.
GCGGCTACTCCCCAATGAAGTGCTGTTATTGTAATCGGCCACAGAAAAAACTCAAGTACCCAAAGCAAAAACCCTGCCGAAGCAGGGTTTTTTTAACTTTACGTGTTCTCCGTCACAGAGAAACACCAAGCGGCGTTTTAGATTAACAAAGTCCGGATATCTTTGAGCAGTTTGGTCAGCTTGTTGGTAAATCGGGCTGCATCTGCGCCATTAATCACACGGTGATCATAAGACAGCGACAGTGGTAGCATTAAGCGTGGATCAAAGCCTTCGCCATTCCAGACCGGTTGCATGGTGGCTGGAGAAATCCCCAGAATTGCCACTTGCGGCCAATTCACCAGCGGCGTAAAGGCAGTACCACCAATTGCGCCAAGGCTGGAAATGGTAAAGTTGGCGCCTTGCAGGTCTTTCGGCGACAGTTTCTTGTCACGCGCTTTTTGGCCCAGCTCGCCCAGTTCAATAGCAATCTGCTTAATCGATTTTTGATCCGGATTACGCAGTACCGGTACGGTCAGGCCATCTGGTGTCGCCACGGCGATGCCCATATGGATTTCATTGCGTAGCAGCACAGACTTGCCATCATCAGACAAGTGACCGGCAAACTCGCGTTCTTCTTTCAGCAAGTAGGCCACCGCCTTAATGATAAAGGCCATAATGGTCAGGCTGATGCCCTCTTTCTTGAAGTTGCCTTTCAGCTCATTGCGCCATGCTTCCAGTTCGGTGATGTCTGCTGCATCAAACTGGGTCACTTGCGGAATATAGTTGTTTAAAGACAGCTGTGGGATGGACACTTGCTGCAAGCGGGTTAAAGCTTTCTCTTCCACACCACCAAACGCATCGAAACTTGGCAATTTCGGCAAGCCTGATGGTGCTGCTGCCACCGCTGTGGCCGCCGGAGCGGCTTGCGGTGCCGTCAGACGCGACTTCACATAGGCCACCAGGTCTTCTTTCATGACCCGTGCATGTGGACCGGAAGCTTTGACATCGGCCAAGATGACACCCAGTTCACGTGCCAGTTTACGCACTGCAGGACCAGCATATACTTTCGAGTTCGCTGCATTTTGCTCTTTGGTGAGCTTGTCTGCAGTATGTGTACTCGGTACAGCGCTTGAGGCCTGTGCGGCTGGCGCAGCAGGTGCGGCTTTTTGTGCTGGCGCTTCAGCTTTTGCTGCTTGCGGTGCAGGCGCTGTCTGACCTTCCGCCTCAATAGTCACCAAGGCAATGCCTTCTGACACATTCTGGCCCAGCTCGACATGAATCGCCTTGATTACACCCGCGGCGGTACTTGGCACTTCAACCGTGGCCTTGTCCGATTCCACCACAATAATACTTTGATCTTTTTCGACCGTATCACCGACCTGAACCAGAATTTCTGCAACCGCGGCTTTCTCAACCCCTAAATCCGGGACCTTCACTTCGACATCACCCGCCGGTGCTGCAGAAGCTGGCGCTGCTGGTTCAGCTTTGGGTTCAGGCGCCGCCTGAGCAGCGGGTTGCTGTTCGGCTTGAGCTTGCGACTGTTCAGCTGCTGGTACTGCCTCTGCCGTGGCCACGGTCAGAATCACCACACCTTCTTTGACGCTATCGCCAGCCTGAATCTCAATAGAGGCCACCGTACCCGATACCGTACTTGGCACTTCCACCGTGGCTTTGTCCGATTCCACCACCACAATGCTCTGATCGACATCAATCTGATCGCCGACCTGAACCAGAATTTCACCAACCAGCGCTTTTTCTACACCAATATCCGGCACTTTCACTTCAACGGTTACAGCGCTGCCAGCCGCTGCTGTCTGGTTTTGCGAGGCTGCCGCAGGTTGATGGCTGCTCACTTCCGCAATAATGTCCTGATCAGACAATGAGGTCGGGGTGTTTTCAGACGTTTTTTGCGGTGCATCAGCCAGTTGTGGTTCAACGGCTTGTGACGTTCCATCTTCGGCTTCCAGTTCAATCAGCACCGCGCCTTCTGCGACTTCATCACCCTGATTGACCAGAATGCTTTTCACCACCCCGGCTGAAGTGCTTGGCACTTCAACAGAGGCTTTGTCGGATTCCAGCAACACAATACTGTCATCGACCGCGATGCTATCGCCGACTTTGACCAGAATTTCAGCCACGGTGGCTTTATCTACACCAATATCAGGAGTCGTAATGTGCATGATTAGTTCTCCTCTTTGTAGTCAGCCACAGCGTGCAGCTCAGGCGTAGCCTGTGGTGCCCACGCGACCGGACGGTCGGTATCCAGCTCAAAGCTTGAAATGGCATCTTTGACCAGACGCGCATCAACTTCGCCTTCATCGGCCAGTTTCTTCAAGGTCGCCACCACAATGTGCGCGGCATCGACACCAAAGTAGCTACGCAGGTTGGCACGTGTATCCGAACGGCCATAACCATCTGTGCCCAGCGCCACAAACGGACGGCTGTCTGGCAAATAAGCACGGATTTGTTCGCTATAAGCACGCATATGGTCAGTTGCAGATACCACAATACCGTCCGTACCACGCAGCTGTTTCGATACCCACGGCTCTTTGGCTTCTTCCGCCAGCGGATGCAGACGGTTGTATTCTTCGCATGCCATACCATCACGCGCCAGTTCGTTGAAGCTGGTCACGCTGTAGACATTGGAGTGAATCTGGTATTCCTCACGCAGGATTTTCGCGGCTTTAATCACTTCACGCAGAATCACGCCGGAACCAAGAAGCTGAACCGTGGCTTTCTCATCTTCTTCAAGCAGATACATACCACGCTTGATGCCTTCTTCAACGCCCTGCGGCATTTCAGGATGCTCGTAGTTCTCGTTCATAACCGTCAGGTAATAGAATACACGTTCCTGATTGACATACATGCGTTGTAAACCGTCATGGACGATAACCGCCAGTTCATAACCGAAACATGGGTCATAAGAGACACAGTTTGGAATGGTATTGGCCAGAATGTGCGAGTGACCGTCCTGGTGCTGTAAACCTTCACCGTTCAGGGTAGTACGGCCTGCGGTTGCACCGAGCAAGAAACCTTGCGCCTGTGCATCACCGGCTGCCCAGGCAATGTCGCCAATCCGCTGGAAACCAAACATCGAGTAGTACATGTACATCGGAATCATTGGCAGGTTATTGGTCGAATAACTGGTCGCCAACGCCGCCCAGGCACTCATTGCACCGGCTTCATTAATCCCTTCCTGCAGCATGTGACCGTCTTTGGCTTCACGGTAATGCATCAACTGTTCCTGGTCTTCCGGGGTATATTTCTGGCCATGTGCGGCATAAATACCCAGTTGACGGAACATGCCTTCCAGACCGAAGGTACGCGCTTCATCTGGAACAATTGGCACCACGCGGTCTTTAATGGCTTTTTCTTTTAACAGCGCAGAGATCAGGCGCACCATCACCATGGTGGTCGATTGTTCTTTACCGTTTGAACCTTTTAGCACTGCATCAAACACCGACAGCTCAGGAATCGCGAGAGACTCGCTGTCTTTACGACGTGCCGGCAAGTAGCCGCCCAGTGCTTCACGACGCGCCTTCATATATTTAATTTCAGGCGAGTTTTCACTTGGACGATAGAATGGCACTTCTTCCAGCTGCTCATCAGTAAATGGCAGGTTGAAACGGTTACGTACATATTTCAGTGATTCAAGCTGCATTTTCTTGATTTGGTGAGTTTTGTTCACCGCTTCAATTTCTTCAGACAGACCATAGCCTTTTACGGTTTTGGCCAGAATCACGGTTGGCTGACCTTTGGCTTTGGTCGCTTCGGTATAGGCGGCAAATACCTTGTACGGGTCGTGACCGCCGCGGTTCAGATTATCAATATCTTCATCGCTTAAGTTTTTCACTAGCTCTTCAGCTTCCGGATAACGGCCAAAGAAGTGCGCACGGGTGTAAGCACCACCTTTCACCTGATAACGCTGATAGTCACCATCAACCGCTTCTTCCATCACTGCTTTCAGCGCGCCAGATTTATCTTTATCCAGTAGCGGGTCCCAATGACGGCCCCAGACCACTTTAATTACACGCCAGCCTGCGCCGCGGAACAGTGATTCCAGTTCCTGAATAATTTTACCGTTACCACGTACCGGGCCATCCAGACGCTGCAGGTTACAGTTCACCACCCAGATCAGGTTGTCGAGCTTTTCACGACCGGCCAGCGAGATTGCACCCAGGCTTTCCGGTTCGTCCATCTCGCCATCGCCCAGATAAGCCCAGACTTTACGGTCTTCTTCTTTGATCAGGCCACGGTTCATCAGGTATTTTTGAATATGCGCCTGATAGATTGACATGATCGGACCCAGACCCATGGATACGGTCGGGAACTGCCAGTAGTCTGGCATCAGGTATGGGTGTGGGTAAGATGGCAGACCTTTACCACCCACTTCACGGCGGAAATTATTTAAATGCTCTTCCGTCAGACGGCCTTCAAGGAAAGAACGTGCATAGATACCCGGAGCACAGTGACCTTGATAATAGATCATGTCGCCGCCAAAGTTATCGCTATTGGCACGGAAGAAATGGTTAAAGCCGACATCATAAAGGGTGGCAGAAGAAGCAAAACTGGCCAGGTGACCACCAAGGTCATCGCCCGTTTTGTTGGCACGCAGTACCATTGCCAGTGCATTCCAGCGAATCAGGGCGCGGATACGACGTTCCATATCCTGATCACCCGGCATTGGTGGTTGCTCTTCAACGGAAATGGTATTTAAATAAGGCGTATTTAGACGCTGAATGGGAACGTGTTTCGCGATTGCCCGTTGATAAAGTTTTTCTAATAAAAATGCCGCACGCTCGGTTCCCATGTGCTGCAAAACTGAATCAAACGCGTCCTGCCACTCTTGGGTTTCCTGCGCGTCGGTATCACCATAATACGCCATAGTCGGTCATTCCTGAATCCTAATTATATGGTTTATATGTACCATATTTCTGCTTTCTACAGGTATGGCCATCGGTGAATACGACTTTAGACTAGTATTTCGAGAAAAAATATCTATTGACGTTTTATTACCCAAAATAACAAAAAACCGCCAATAGTGGCGGTTTAATATACAGACAATATTCTTTTGAGTGATAATATAATCGTTATAAGGTCTTAATGCATGACGTGCTCAAAAATTAGGCCTTTTGAGCAAAAGCCGCAAGCTGTTAAGGCAGCATTGCCAGGTAAGTCGATGGGTTTTTACGAACGCCGTCTTTTACTACTTCATAATGTAAATGAGGACCGGTACAACGACCTGTACAACCCACGTTTGCAATATGCTCACCTGCAGCAACACGGTCGCCGACACGTGCAATTAAGCGTGATGCATGAGCGTAACGCGTTAAATAGCCATTGCCATGGTTAATTTCAACATATTGACCATAACCTGTACCCCAACCTGATTTAGTTACGATACCCGGGCCAGTGGCATAAATTGGTGTGCCGCTTGGCGCTGCTAAATCTAAACCTGAATGTCGTTCAGCACGACCATTCATAGTACGACCGCCATAGTTTGAGCTCACGCGGGCATTGGGTAAAGGATGCGCCACTAACCAGCTATATGGATTAGCGCTATAAGATTTCGCAGAAGACGCTGAACCGTATTTTTTCGCTAAAGATTCGTTGTTTAATTCAACCGTTTTTTCACGCAGTTTGACATTAATTTCAGTTTGCGCCGGAATATTGATGTCTTGTGACTCGCTATAGGTCCCTTGTGCCAGGGTGCGGGTCAATTCTTCAATACGGTCTGTCGATGAATTTTGGCTGTTTAAGTCAACCAGATCAGCAAAAGCCACTGACGCCGCAGAAGCCGCCAAAGAAAACGCTAATAAAATACGTCGCGTATGCATAAAAACCTCATAAAAACTGTTCTTACTCAGAGTTCCTTGGTGATCTCTTCCTTGATCTTCACTGAAAGGAGCGCATAAGATTAAGACATAAACATGAAGGAAATATGTATGTCTGAACCTTGTAACGTCTTTCGCCAAACAAGAAAACACATAAAAACAGGAAACCTAACGTTTCTCTCAACGCAAGTTGCTGCCTGGCAGAAACTTACTCAAATTATTCAACCCTTGTTGCCCCAACCCGAACTTTGGCAGGTTGTTTGTTATCAGCAAGGGATTCTTACCATTACTGGCACCAATCAGGCGATGGTGAGTCAACTGGCCTATTTGCAAAAACAGTATGTTGCTCAGCTATCACAATTGGCAGAACTTCAAGATTTACACAAGATTCAGGTCCGGTTAAAACCGCAGTTGCAAACGCCCCCAAAACAGGAAAAATCTTCAAGAACACTCAGTACAGAAACCCAGGAAATGCTTCGCGGTGCTGCTGACTTTGTGAGCGACCCTAAGCTTAGCCAAGCTTTGTTACGTTTGGCAAGCAATAAAAAGTAACATTGCGCCAATCTAAAAAATACAAAACCGATAAAAACGAGAATTAGTTCACTTTTTTAGATGTTACATTATAACATCACCAAGGAAAGACAATGACTTATGTCACACTCACATACGGAATTGGACATTGATTGATGTCATCAAATGTTACAATTTCATAGCTGCTTGGATCTTTTTGCACATTCCGCAAGAGCTGGTTATTCAGTGCATGACCCGATTTATATCCATCAAATTTCGCAATAATTTGATGACCGAGCAGATACAGGTCGCCCACCGCATCTAATATTTTGTGACGAACAAATTCATCCGAGAAACGCAGGCCCTCTTCATTGACCACACCGGTGTCATCGACCCCAATGGCATTTTCAAGGCTGGCGCCCAAGGCCAGATTGTTGGCTTTTAAATAATCCAGATCTTTCATAAAGCCAAAGGTGCGTGCTTCACTGACTTCATAGACGAAGGTTTCGGTAGAAAAATCAATGGTGGCAGACTGATATTCTTTTTTAAAGGCGGGATGATCGAAATCGATGGTGAAATTGAGCTGGAAACCGTCATGCGGGGTGAAAATGGCACGTTTATCATCAATTAGCGCTTCGACCGGTTTTAAAATCTTGATGAATTTTTTTGGCGCATCCTGCTCTTTTAAGCCACCCTGCATTAATAAATAGATGAAGGGACCGGCACTGCCGTCCATAATTGGCACTTCAGAAGCGGATACTTCGATAATCAGGTTATCAATTCCCAGACCTGCCAGCGCACTCATAATGTGTTCAATGGTGCCGACTTTGGCATTGTCCTGAACCAGATTCGAGCACATAAAGGCTTCCTGAATCAGCATGGCATCGGCCGGAATATCGACCGGTGGATTCAGGTCAATACGGCGAAACACAATTCCCCCGTCAGCATGGTGCGGCACAAAGTTAATCATGACTTTCTGTCCACTATGCAGACCTATACCACTCGCTTTCACGACACGTTCTAGGGTACGTTGTTTCAACATGCTCTCAATTCATCTGTATATAAAACCGCTATACGTTAGCATATTTAGCCATTGATAAAAAACAAAAAGGTAGCCATTTGGCTACCTTTTACAAGTTTTGGAATAAAAATCTATATCGTAAAAATTATTTACGTTGTTGATTTTTAAGATATTCCTGAATACTCATTGGCGTTGGACGCGAATTATTGCTGCTGCCTGCAGTCGCATTGATGGCCGGCGCTGCCTCTGCCTGACGCTGAATGGCCGGAACATCATCTTCTTCAACCGGCTGTTGAGCCGTTGCCTGTGCAGACTGCACCACTGAAGAACGCTTGACTGGCTCAACCGCATCGGCTGAATTACGGGTCAAACCGGTGGCAATTACGGTCACGCTGATTTCATCACGCGCATCCGGATCAAATACGGTACCGTAGAATACCTGGCCTTCATCCAGATCGACAATCTGGTTGACAACATCGGTAATTTCTTCAATTTCACCAAAGGTCACGTCATCACCACCGGTCACGTTAATCAGAATACCTTTGGCATTCATGATGGTCACGTTATCCAGTAACGGACTGCGAATCGCCTGCTCTGCTGCCTGACGGGCACGGTTTTCACCACGACCCAGACCGACACCCATCATGGCATAGCCACGGGTACTCATGGCCGTTTTCAGATCGGCGAAGTCAAGGTTGATGTGACCTGGACGTACCACTAAATCAAAGATACTGCGCACGGCATTTAACAGCACGTCATCTGCCTTTTTATAGGCATCTTTCATGGAAATGTCGCGGAACACTTTTAACAAGCGCTGGTTTGGAATGATGATCAGGGAATCAACATGCTGCTCTAAAGCTTCAATGCCTTTTTCCGCAGATTGCAGACGGCGTTTACCTTCAAAGTTAAACGGTGTGGTTACGACACCGACAGTTAAAATGCCCATTTCTTTGGCAATTTCAGCGACAACAGGTGCAGCACCGGTACCGGTACCACCGCCCATACCGGCGGTCACAAACACCATATCGGTGCCTTCTAACTGCTGGCGAATCAGCTCGCGGCTTTCTTCAGCAGCGGTTTGACCCACTTGCGGATTAGCCCCTGCGCCCAGACCACGGGTACTTTGCTCGCCCAGCTGGATTTTGCACTGTGCATTCATGCGGTCCAGTGCCTGTTTATCGGTATTGGCACAGACAAATTTCACACCCTGGATATCTGATTCCAGCATATGCTGTACGGCGTTACCGCCTGCACCACCTACACCAAATACAGTGAAACGGGCTTGACCGTTGTTATCGGTTTGATCATCTTCAAAAAATTCAAATGAGGCCATGACCTTTAGCTTTCCTAATTCATAATTGGCAGTCACTTCAGCCCGTATACTGCCTTGATCTTAATAAAAAATTGTTTTTAAGAATGCTGTCCAACGGCTGCCTTGTCAAGTACAAGCGATAATCCGTACAACTTCCTAACAATATTCCCTAAAAAATCAACTAAAAAATTGATTTCAGTTTTTCGTTGAGTCCTGACCAGGCACGACCTACACGCGCCCAGACCGATAAGGTCTCCGGGTCTTCGGTTTCGACAATGGTGTCCTGACTGTAGCTCTGGCTATACATCAGCACGCCCGCTGCGGTTGCATACTGCGAACGGCGCAAGGCAGCCTGATGCGGTTCATCGGCATAAACCTGTACCGGCGGATTGCCCAAATGCGCAGACACACCCAGGGTGCGGCGTACCAGACTGACCATGCCTTCAATCTGACAGGCATCACCAGCCAGCACCACACCATGATATAAGCCATGAATGGCGCCACTGTTTTCCAGTTCCTGACGGATTTGCGCAAAAATTTCTTCATAACGCGCAATAATAATTTCCGACAGTTCAATCCGGCTGATGGTTTGCGGACCATCAATGCCCTGAATCTGAATCATGTGATCAGGTTTGACCACTTTTAAATCGACGCAACCGTAAAGCAGTTTAATCCGCTCGGCTTCTTCGGTGGTGGTCTGCAATACCGCCGCGATATCACGGGTCACATGCTCACCGCCACGCTGCAGGGTTTGTGACAGCGCCAGACGACCATCCAGATAGACCGCAATATTGGTGGTACCGGCGCCAATATCAACCAGGCACACGCCATATTCTTTTTCATCTTTCAGTAAACTGGCTTCAGCGGTGGCCAGATGCGACACCACCATTTTTTCTACACCAATATTGGCCCCTTTTAAGGCACGGTCCAGATTCTGCATGGTGCTAATCGGCAGCATCATCAGCTGATAATGACCGGTCATGCTATGCGCCGACATACGGATCGGGTTTTGTACCCATTCACCGGAATCATCCAGATCAAAGCCCAACGGCACCGCGCTGACCAGATAATGATCTGAAGTTAAATGGCTGGCTTTGGCCAGATCTAAGGCACGAACCACTTCACTTGTTGTAATTGTGTGGTCACTATTTTCAATCGGGGTACGCCCCGCAGCATAAAAACTTTTTAATTCTGCACTTGGAATAGAAATCCAGGCTGAATGCACCCGGCATTCCGCCATATCTTCTGCTTCTTGAACGGCATTTTTAATGGCTGTAATGACTTTATCGAGACTTACAATTTTTCCTTTATTCATGCCTCGGTTACGAGCGGTAGCCATACCAATCACTTGGATATTGTCTGGCGCGTGTACCTTACCAATCAAAACTGAAACTTTGTGTGTCCCAATGTCAATCGCAACAACCGAGGGAACAGCTTCACTCATTTATTTACTACCATCGCATGTTTGTTTAATTAATGGCTTAATGCCTCTATTTTTAAAGCCAAGTATTATGGCTTTGCTGCTATTGCATTCGCAATGCTTGTGTCATCAATCGTTACAACAAAATGACCATTGGCAATTTTTGGTGCCACCGAGTTTTTCCACTGGATCGCCAGACCATTGCGGTAACGCAGGTCAATTGCAGAAATCCTGGACCATACCGGCTTGAAGTCACTTTGCGCCAGATGACTCAGGCGCTGCAATTTACTCATGGTCTGATCCTGATCCACAATCACCCGCAGGCCAGAATCAAACTGCATAAACCAGGTCATCCGGTCAGTGAGATATAACTCTTTTAAACGCAGATTCACCGGTAAAAATAACTGGTTAATTTCATTATAGCGACGCATCATCATTTTGGACTGATGCATCGGACCATGTAATAACGGCAGATGCTGATTATTCTTGGGTGTCACTTCCGAAAATACATCACCGCTGTCACTGAGTAAACGTCCGGTGCCCCAACGAGCAATCGCATGGCGTGGCATGACCCGTAAACGGATGGCATTCGGCCAGGCGCGTGACACCACCACCCGATCGACCCAGGACAGTTCCAGTGCGGTATCACGAATCTGTTCCAGATCGGAAGTAAAATAGTTATCTGTGACCACTGGCGAAACATGGGTCATGACCTGGCGCAGTTCGGCATTGGAACGGGTACCGACCACGTCCAGTTCAGCCACGCGTGCATCGGTCATGACTTTATATAGACCATAGATTCCTGCTGCCAATACCACAATCGCCACGCACAGCAATACCCATCCACCCAGGTTCGTCAGCTTTTCTTTACGCGTCGGTGGCTTATCGTGAATCGAGGTAATCGCTGCGCGTTTACGGCGCATGGAAGCAGGAAGTTGAGCCATGGCTTAGTGGGTCGCATCCGTTAAGGTTTGTTCAAGAATTGCCACGCACAAGGCATCAAAACTGTAGCCCACCGCCTGCGCGGCTTTTGGCACCAGTGAGTGACTGGTCATGCCCGGTACAGTGTTGACTTCAAGCAGCCAGAAATTGCCTTGTTCATCCTGCATTGCATCAATACGGCCCCAGCCGCTGGCACCTACCGCCTGGAACGCACGCAGGGCCAAGACCTGTAACTGCTGCTCTTCCGACTCGGTTAAGCCACATGGAATGCCGTATTGCACATCATTACGGTTGTATTTGGCTTCATAGTCATAGAACGCCACATCTTTAGGCGGTTCCAGACGAATCACCGGCAAGGCCTGACCGTTCAGTAAGACAATCGTGAACTCGCGACCGGTAATCCATTTTTCAGCCATCACCACTGCATCATGCTCGGTGGCTTTGGCAATCGCTTCAGCAAAGTCTTCAATACGTTCGACTTTGCTCATGCCAATACTGGAACCTTCATGTACCGGCTTGATAATCAGCGGTAGACCCAATGCAGCGACAATATCAGCCGGGTTTGAATCTTTGGTGACAATACGATACGGCGCTGTTGGCAGCTCGGAACCTTGCCAGACCTGTTTGGTTTTGACCTTGTCCATGCCAATGGCTGAACCCTGTACGCCAGTACCGGTATACGGCACATTCAGCCATTCCAGTACACCCTGAATCTGGCCATCTTCACCGCCGCGGCCGTGCAGGACAATAAAGGCACGATCATAGTTGACCAGTTCGGTCACACTACGATCTTTCGGGTCAAACGCTTCTGCCTGAACGCCTTCGCGCAGCAGCGCATCGAGCACTGCCTGTCCACTATCCAGAGACACCCCACGCTCGGCAGATTTTCCACCAAATAACACGGCAACTTTGCCGAACTTTGAAGCATTTGACACGTTTATATCCTTAAACTTTACACTGAGCGACCAAATTCAAATATCACTTTGGGTGATTATTTTAAATACAATTTATTTTGAGCAAGCTCGATGGAGATTGCTCCTACATTACCCGCACCTTGGGTCAATAATAAATCATTCGGTTGTAACACTTTTTGTACCAGTGTTTCCAGATTGCCTTCAACCGGATCAATCAGGATCGGTTCGACCTGACCACGCAGACGGATACTGCGTGCTAGACTGCGGCTGTCGGCACCCACAATGGCTTTTTCACCAGCCGGATACACTTCCAGCAACAGCAGTTGATCGACTTGCGATAACACTTCAACAAAGTCATCAAAACAGTCACGGGTACGGCTAAAACGGTGTGGCTGGAACAACATCACCAGACGGCGGTCCGGATGGCTCTGACGCGCGGCTTTAATGGTGGCTTCCACTTCTTTAGGATGGTGACCGTAGTCATCGACCAGTTTAATGCTGCCACCGTCCAGTTCAAATTCACCTTGCACCTGGAAACGGCGACCTACACCACTAAAGCCTTCCAGTGCACGGCAAATCGCACCATCAGAAACACCTTCATCCGTCGCCACACCAATGGCGGCCAAGGCATTCAGTACATTGTGCAGACCTGGTTGATTCACGGTAACACGCAGTGGCTCGCGGTCTTTACGCAATACGGTAAAGTGGGTACGCATACCGTCCTGATCAACATCGACTGCGCGAATATCATTGTCTTCATTAAAGCCGTAGGTTAGCACCGGACGGGCAATACGCGGCATAATTTCACGGATGTTGGCATCATCACCACAAACCACTGCCAAACCATAGAATGGCAGTTTGTGCAGGAATTCAATAAAGGTATCTTTTAGCTTGTCAAAGCTGCCGCCATAAGTATCCATGTGGTCGGCATCAATATTGGTGACAATCGCTGCCATTGGCTCCAGATGCAGGAAAGATGCATCTGATTCATCGGCTTCAGCCACAATATAACGGCTCGCACCCAGTGCAGCATTAACCCCGGTACGGTTCAGCAAACCGCCTATCACGTAAGTCGGGTCCAGATTTTCTTCTGCCAGCATACAGGTAACCAGGCTGGTGGTGGTGGTTTTACCATGTGTTCCGGCCACGGCAATCCCGTGACGATAACGCATCAGCTCACCCAGCATTTCAGCACGGCGCACCACCGGAATACGGCTCTCAATAGCGGCTTTAACTTCCGGGTTTTCCGGATCAATTGCAGTAGAGACTACCAGTACATTGGCACCCTGAATATTATCTGCGCTATGACCAATAAACACCCGAATGCCATTTTCTTCCAGCTGGGCTGTAGTTTTTGAGGCTTTAATATCTGAACCGGAAACATCATAGCCCTGGTTTTTTAATACCTCGGCAATGCCACACATCCCGGCGCCGCCAATCCCGACAAAGTGGATATGTTTGATACGACGCATTTCAGGCACTTTAATCAGTTCTTTTACTTGATCAGCAGGGATAGATGGAGACATAGTTTACTCGGTTTACAAATCTTGAATTAAAGCAACCACATGTTGGGTTGCATTAGGTTGTGCCTGTTGACGCGCCTTGCTGGCCATTTCAGAGAGCAGTTGGCGGTTCATCAACGGCATTAACAGTTCTTTTAAGCTGTCCGGGGTCATGCTGGCTTGCGGACAGATTTTTGCCGCGCCCGTCTTGGCCAGGAATTGTGCATTGGCCGTCTGATGGTCATCCACAGCGCTTGGCAAGGGCACAAATACCGCAGCCACACCCGCGGTTGCAATTTCCGTAACCGTCAGTGCGCCGGCCCGGCAGATAATCAGATCGGCATCGCTATAGGCCTGTGCCATATCTTCAATAAAGGGTTGCACTTCAACCGTTAAGCTGTCCGGCTTGTTGGCATAACGCGCTCGGGTGCTGTCTGCATGATTTTGCCCACACTGATGATACACATTTAAAGGTACATTCAGCTGTTTTAAGGCTTCAGGGACACGTTCATTCAGTGCCTGCGCGCCCAAAGAGCCGCCAACAATTAAAATACGCAGCGGCAAACCTGCTTTTTCACGTTCCTGATAACGCCAGGATGGGGTTAGAGTCGCGCTAATTTCTTTACGCACCGGGTTGCCAGTGGTGACAATTTTAGTGCTGGCCGGAAACGTATCCGGGAACGCCTGACAAACAGTGTTGGCAATACGCGACAGCTGGGTATTGGTAAAGCCGGCAATTGCATTCTGCTCATGAATAATGACCGGAATACCAAGCAGACGTGCGGCCAGACCACCCGGTCCAGCCACATAGCCACCAAAGCCGGCGACAGCCTCTACTTTGTGTTTTTTCATTAACTGCATGGCGCTTAAGGTGGCTTTTAGAATTTTAAAAGGCGCCATCAGTTTGCGTGCCAGCCCGTTACCGCGCACGCCTTGAATATCAATCTGATAAATCGGAATATTCTGGTTTTGTAATAAACGGTTTTCCATGCCTGTAGGCGTTGCTAACCAGGACACATGGATTCCCTGCTGCTGGAGTTCTTTTGCCACGGCTAGGGCTGGGAACACATGGCCACCAGTGCCTGCGGCCATCATCATCACATGTTTAGGCTTGGTTTGCGCTGCATCAGTCACGGTCTAATTCTTCAATCCAAATATGGCTAATGAAAGTTCTTTATAAGCGCTCAATTGTAATCACAATCGTATGAGCTTGAAAGTTTATTTACTTTTTTTCACCAAGCGGCTCATTGTTTTTTTCAACAGTTTTGAAAGTTTAAACTAGTTTTATTATTAATTCACCGAAATTGTTAAGTTTCCTGCATTTTTCACTGAATTATGTCGACTAGTTTTGATTTACAAAATCGCTATAATTTTCTTGCTCAACGCAGTTTTTCAAGCTCAAATCTCGCTTAAGAATACAAAAAGAGCCACCCAAGGTGACTCTTTTGAAAGATAGATTAACGACCGGCTTCCAGTACATCAAACAGGGTATCGGCAATTGAGGTGCCGAACTGGGCATCAATTTCACGGATACAGGTTGGACTGGTCACGTTAATTTCAGTGACATAGTTACCAATCACATCCAGACCGACAAATACCAGACCTTTTTCACGTAAAAATGGCCCGACTTTGGCAGCAATTGCCTTGTCATTGTCGGTCAATGGACGTGCTTCACCCAGACCACCAGCGGCCAGGTTGCCACGCACTTCGCCGTTTTGTGGAATACGTGCCAGACAATACGGAATTGGCTCGCCATTGACCATTAAAATGCGTTTATCCCCTTCTACAATTTCCGGAATATAACGCTGCGCCATAATTGGCTGGGTGCCGTTATTGGTCAGAATTTCAATGGTAGAGCCAATATTCACACCATTCTGATACAGACGGAAAATGCCCATGCCGCCCATCCCATCGAGCGGTTTCACAATCACATCGCCATGTTGCTGAATAAATTCACGAATCAGGCTTTGCTGAGAGGTCACCAAAGTCGGCACCTGCAGCTCCGGGAACTGGGTCGCAAACAGTTTTTCATTACAGTCACGCAGGCTTTGCGGCTTGTTAATAATCCACGTTCCTTCGCGCTCTGCCTGTTCCAGAATATAGGTGCTATAGACAAAGTTCATATCAAATGGCGGGTCTTTACGCATCAGCACCACATCATAGGCTGCGATGGATTCTTTTTGTTTTTCGCCCAGCTCATAATAATGGTTGTAATCTTCAAAGACTTTTAACGGGCTGATTAGACCGAAAGCCTTGCCCTGATCAATATATAAATCTTGTTGTAGTGCATAACCGAGTTCATGACCCCGACGTGCCGCGGCCCACAGCATGGCCATGGTGGAATCTTTTTTCAGGTTCACCGTTTCAATCGGGTCCATCACCACAAGTACGCGCATAATGACTGCTCTTTTAAAATTGCTATGATGTGGAGTATAACGGAGATTCGCTGCCTGTTTTTCTGAATTTGAGTAAAGCTTTGCAGCGCTATATTTGCTGATTTCAGGAAGCTGCCCATGCAACAGCCAATTGTGGGATATCATTTAGATGAAGAAAATCATTGGGTCGCAGAGCTGGCCTGTGGTCATGGCCAGCATGTGCGGCATAATCCACCGTGGCAGAACCGGCCCTGGGTGATGACGGAGCAAGGACGCAAAGAAAAATTAGGGGTGATGCTGGAGTGTAAGAAGTGTGAGGAAGGATGATTTTGTTATTTATTTTTCCTTCTTATTTCATGAATAGACAATCTACGTTCTATTTTTTTAAAAAGATATGCATCCTGATCGATATCTAACTCTTTATTGCGACGTTTTACATAGCTCATATAATTCAACTTTTGTTTTAGCTCATATTCATTCCAATGAGTTTCTTCTGCTTTTGATTTTTTATCTAAAAATGCAGTTTGCCTATTAATATTTTTACTCATACTTTCTAAAGACTTTTGAATTCCTGCTAATGCTTTGGGAAGAGCTTCTTCAAAACTCTCTCCTAATTTATAAATTTTTAGTTCTGAAGTATCAATTTTATATGTATTCTTATATTTCTTTCCCTTTAAATCCTCATATCTGATCTCAGCATTAAAAATAAGATTAAAGAAGTATTCACTATCTAACTCTTTAGGATTTAAACCAGTAAAACTTAGATAGTCCGTATATTTAGAATCATTCGGCGCTAAATAATTGACTCCCTTAATCATAAAATCTCTTTGCATAAAAACTTTAATAGCTTTTTGAGCAGTAACTAAAAAAGAAGCATCGAGTGAAGGTTCAGGAAATAATTTTATTTTTACGTTATGAGCTCCTCCTTTTCCTACATTTGTAATTTTTAAACGTAAAAAATGGATTCTGTACTCAACAGGTTCTAACTTAATGTCTATCAATGGTTCGGTTTGAACTTTTCTAAGTTCCCTATTTTCTTTCCAACCCAAAAAAGTCGCTATCGATGCTGCACTTGCAGCAATAGCTGAAAAACTTGCGATCATTAAATTCCAATCTAGATTCATTTTTGTTTTTTATAAAAATAAAGCCCTATCATGGATAGAGCTTTATTAAAAATCAATACGTTGTATTAATTATTAGATCCCATACTTCACACGATAGGCTTCCATCTTCGCCAAAGCCTCTTTTTCACCTTTGGCATCTAAATAATTCATCAAATCTTTCATGGTAATTAAGGCATGTACCGGAATTTCTAGCTCTTTTTGAACTTCTTGAATCGCAGACAAATCACCCTGCCCTTTTTCCTGACGATCTAGCGCGACCAGTACACCGGCAATTGTGGCACCCGCATTTTTTAAAATGGTCACCACTTCACGAATTGCTGTACCTGCGGTAATCACATCATCAATAATCCAGACTTTTTTACCTTCAACCGACGCACCGACCAATACACCACCTTCACCATGATCTTTGGCTTCTTTACGATTAAAGCCCCAAGGCACGCTCACACCATGATTTTGCGATAAAGCCACCGCCGTTGCCGCCACAAATGGAATGCCTTTATAGGCTGGGCCAAAAATCACATCAACATTTTCACATTCTGTTAACTTGGCTGCATAGCCTGACGCCAGTAATGACAAGGCTTCGCCATCATTTAATAAACCGGCATTAAAAAAATAAGGACTCACGCGACCCGATTTTAAAGTAAACTCACCAAATTTAAGCACACCACGTGATAATGCGAGTTCGATAAAAGCTTGAGGGTTAAATGTCGCTTGCGTTGACATGAGGTGCTCCAAAATTCATAAATTGAGGTAAGACCTGCGCATGATACCAAAGAGTAGCTATCCGAGTGATCAAAAAATTCTTCGTGTGGTTTCAATTAACGTCAATGGCCTGCGTTCTTCGGTCAGTAAAGGCCTGCTGGAGTGGATGGAAAAATCAGAGGCTGATGTCATCTGCATTCAGGAAAGCCGTCTGACCCATGCGCAGTGGACTGATAAATTCAAACCGGAAGGCTGGTATACCCATCTGTTCGCAGCTGAACGTCCGGGCTATGCCGGCACCGCCATTTACAGCCGCCTGCCATTTGTGTCTATTCAGGATGGTTTAGGCTTTGAACTGGCCGACTCCCAAGGCCGTTTTGTCACGGCAGAATTTGATTTAGGGCTGGGTTATCCGGTGCATATCTGCTCACTGTATCTGCCATCGGGTTCATCGGGTGAAGAAGCACAAGCCCGTAAAGACCACTTCCTCGAAGAATATACAAAAATCCTGAAACAATGGCGCGATGAAAATAAATCGATCATTGTCTGCGGCGACTACAATATCGTGCATAAACGTATTGATATTAAAAACTGGTCAGGCAACCAGAAATCTTCCGGCTGTTTACCGCATGAACGTGCCTGGCTCGATCATATCTATGATGATCTGGGCTATGTCGACACCTTCCGTGAAGTGCGCAAAGAAGCCGAACTGTATTCCTGGTGGTCGAACCGTGGCCAAGCGCGTGCCAAGAACGTTGGCTGGCGGATTGACTATCATGCCTGCTCACCGGACTGGAAAGCACGTACCGTCAATGCCTGGGTCTACAAAGAGGAATGGTATAGCGACCACGCCCCGGTGATTATTGATTATAAACTCAACTAAAAACCTCTATTGAGTGAACAATTGTTCACTCAATAGAGGTTTATTTCCGACATATTTTGTCGTCATTGAGACCTTTATCTGCTTTTTAAATCGGCGCATTATTGCAGCACGGCAAAGGGACAGTGTCAGGATGACAGCAAAGGGACAGGAAGCCGTAGGATGCAAATAAACAAAGCCATGATGGTCTTTGTTTCAAGGATGTGACATCGGACGTTGTAGTGAGACCCGCATAATCAGGATGATTAAATGCGGGTTTTCTACATCTGGGCTTTTATTTTTTATATTGGCTCTTTGCTTTTCGTTTTTTCTTAGTACGAATAATTCTTCTCAAGTGTTGTCTTGTTTTTCTGCCACTATTATGGCGCGGTAGCGTTGCATTTTAATGACGGTTTAATTTCAGAACCATGAACTCAATATTTATACCCGCTATAGTGCAAAACCAATTTTTTGGTTAATCTCTTGAGCATTGTGTTTCTTGCTGGAATCCGCTTTATGCTTAAAATTTATGGTATTAAAAACTGCAACTCCATGAAAAAAGCCTTTGATCTGCTCAATGAACTGGGCCTGGCTTATGAATTTCATGATTATAAAAAACAGGGGATTGATGCAGAAACGCTAAAACACTGGCTGGATGCTGAAGGTCAGGACAAAATTCTGAATAAAAAAGGCACCACCTGGCGCAAACTGTCGGAAGCGGAACAGGCACAAGCCCTGTCCAGCGAAGCAGATTTAATTGAAGCCTTACGCACTCACAACAGCCTGATCAAACGTCCTGTGCTGGCCACCGCAGACGGCTTTATTGTTGGTTTTGATGAAACCGCCTATCGCGCCTTAAACGGATAAATTCTTTTTATCTACCTTTTACTTATCCGTTAAAAATCAAAAAGCCTGATGCATCTGCATCAGGCTTTCTGGTTTAATCCGTTTCTATTGGCTGGCTTATTTCACACGAACCCAGGTCTGGTTACGACCCAGCGCTGCTACGCCAATATAGCCACGCAATTGTAATTTCTGCCCGCCATCAGCCAGTTGACCTTTTAACTTGTAGGTTTTACCTGATTGCGGATCTAGAATTGAACCGCTGTCATAGTTGGTACCACCCGAATTCTTTAAACCACGTACAATGGTTAAACCTTTCAAGGATTTGTTTTTGTAAGGTCCTTCACATTTTGTACAGGCATTTTCTTCACCCGGCGTTAAAATGGACTGAATTGTTGCAGTTAACGTGCCATTTTTCTGCTCGGTAAATTTGACGGTTGCTTTTGCTTGCTTGGTTTTGTCATCAATTGTTTTCCAGACAGTACCATTTAGCGGATCAGCAGCATTCGCCAAAGCTGTTAAACCCATTAATCCTAATGCCAGTGCAATTTTTTTCATTTTTTTTGATTCCCTAGTCTAGTGTTAGACAGCCTTAGTATTAAAAAGTCACTACAAATTTGCAATTTTTGAATGTGACCATTTAGTGTAACCTTGTAAATTGTGTTGGTAAATACGCAAGCACAGGCCAAAATCAAGAACAAGATGGAAGAACAATGAAGATCAACCCGTTATTGAAACAAATTTTCACAGAAGGCTTTTTAAAAACCACCATCCGCCTGCCAAGCCAATATAATTTACCGCATAATCCGCTGCGTTTCGCCCTCGAACAGATGTGCCGGCTGTTTCCGACCAATAAAACTGTCGAAGTCCGCGCTTTACGTCTGGCTGGCCTGAAAGCCGAAGAAATCAAGCCACAAGATGAAGCCACCCAGCTGATTTTCTATATTCACGGTGGCGCCTTTTATTTAGGGTCTTTAAATACCCATCGCCCATTTCTGACTGAACTGGCCGCCCGCACCCAGATGCAGGTGATTCATATC
The DNA here is from genome assembly GCF_013418645.1 of Acinetobacter sp. YH12132. NCBI lineage: Bacteria > Pseudomonadati > Pseudomonadota > Gammaproteobacteria > Moraxellales > Moraxellaceae > Acinetobacter > Acinetobacter sp. YH12132. The sequence continues at coordinate 94,986 of NZ_VPBR01000006.1, read as the reverse complement.
GATTATCCGCTGGCGCCTGAAAATCCATTCCCGGAAGCCTTAGAAGCAATTTTTGATGTCTATCAGACCCTGCTGGATCAGGGCGTACAGGCCAAAGATATTTTGCTGGCAGGAGATTCCTGCGGCGCCAATCTGGCGCTGGCCTTAGCCTTAAAAATCCGTGATGAACAGTTACCGCAAGTCAGCGGCCTCATGCTGCTCTCGCCATTTTTGGATTTGACCCTGACCAGTGAATCAATTCGTTATAACCGCAAACATGATGCCTTATTGTCGATTGAAACTCTGGAAACCGGGATTCAATACTATGTGCCACCGTCGGTCGATCGTGGTGATCCGCGTGTTTCGCCGCTATTTGATGATTTAACCGATTTACCACCAACCTTGGTGCAGGTGGGTTCTAAAGAACTGCTGCTGGATGATGCGCAGCGTTTTCGTGACAAGGCCGAACAGGCGGGCGTGAAGGTCAGTTTTAAACTGTATACCGGTATGTGGCATAACTTTATTATGTTCTCACCGTGGTTTGATGAAGCCAAAATGGCGCTGGCCGATTTAGCCGAATTTGCCCATCAGCAGGACCAAGATTAAAACGCCATAAAAAAGGTCAGTAGAAACTGACTTTTTTGTGATTAATGCAGCGCCGTAAAGCTTAGATTTTGGCAATCTGGTCTAATGCCGTAGTAATCGCCTGATCTTTAATATCGCTCATGCTAACCCCTTCAGCACGTACTACTTCAATATCACTGACACCGGTAAAGTTAAACACGGTTTTCAGGAATGCTTCCTGGAAATCAACCGGGCTTTGTTCGCCATAGACACCACCGCGGCTGCTGGCGATATACACTTTCTTGTCACCTGCCAGACCGACCGGGCCATTTTCGGTGTATTTAAAGGTACGACCTGCCACGCTAATCCGGTCAATCCAGGCTTTTAAAGTCGATGGCAGACCGAAGTTATACATGGCTGCGCCCACCACCACGACATCAGCATCTAGATATTGTTGCAGAATCTGTTCGCCTAAAGCGCTTTGCTCGGCATTTTGTCCCATTAAAATTTCAGCGGTTAAATGCGGAATGGTCTGTTCAGCCAGATCCAGATAGTCAACTTGGGCCGCTGTATTTTTCGCCTGTAGCTGGTTCACAATAGCTTTAGACAACTGACGTGATACAGAAGCGTCGCCTAAAATACTCGAGTCGATATGCAAAATTTTCATGGGAGAGAATCCTAAACTGTGATTTTTTCAATAGCGCCATTTTACTGCAGTTTAAAATAGAAATAAGTGATTTAAACAACACACACTGTTGCACCCATGCAACGATATTTTCCCGAAAAGTACAAAAAATAGCCATTACCAATTATCTAAAATCATGATATGTTAGGTTTTATTAAAATAATTGTATAAAAATGAGACTTTAGACGCTCATTTTTGGGGTCGTGATTCACGCATGAAAAGTCGCATTGCGCACAGTGCTGTGCCCACATTTAAATACAAAGTCACCCGTTATTTACTCGAAAAAGAAGTGGTGATGAACTGGAGCACGTTAAACAAATGTATTCTGATGCTGTTTCTGGGCAGCCTGATGCACGTGATCTGGGCCATCTGGAAAAGTGTGGTATTACTCACCCCGGAACTGTGGCGCTGGGTCAATCTGGCCTTGTTAAAACAGCAGCTGGTCATTAATTTATTCGGACTGTTCGTGTTTATTGGCATGATTGGCATCTGCCACTACTTTCGCAAACAGGACTGGACCCGGCGCTATATGCCCTATATTACGGTGGCCACCTTTGTGGTCAGTCTGTGCCGCGATGGCTATCTGGTCGGGGTGCTGAGTCCGGCCACTATGGTGACCTATATCAGTCTACCCACGGTCGGTCTGGTGCTGTTTGAACGCAGAATTGTCTATTCGGCCTTAATTCCGGCCACACTGTATCTGGTCAGCTGCGGTTATTTAAGCTTTTTCGGCCAGTTAACCTATGCACCTTTATTTTTATTAACCGACTTTCCTTATAAAAATGGCTTCTGGGTGCTGTCGATGCTGTTTTTTATTGTGCCGATTCTGCTGACCTGCCTGGTGCTGTTTGAAATTCTGCTGAGTCAGTGGCGCTATCGGGAGGCGCTGATTGCACATTTAAGTCAGGTCGATCCGCTCACCAATACCTTTAACCGGCGCAGTATCAACCAGTGTCTGGAACAACTGAACCACAAACAGGCACCCAGTTATGCAGTGATTCTGGTCGATCTGGATCATTTTAAGCAGATTAATGATGAGCATGGCCATCATAAAGGCGATGAAGCCTTGGTCCAAGTCTGTCATGTGCTGGCCGGCCATATCCGCGAGCAGGATGTGCTGGGCCGTTTTGGTGGCGAAGAATTTATTCTGGTCCTGAAACAGGCCACTGCGCACCAGGCCAAACAGGTGGCCGAGCGTTGCCGGCAGGCCATCACCCAGATTGAGCTGTATGATGAACATAACCAGCCGATCCATTTTACCGCCAGCTTCGGGATTGCCTTATCGCACCACAATACCCCTTATGAAAAGCTGCTCAGTCAGGCCGATCAGGCCCTGTATCAGGCCAAAGCCTATGGCCGTAATCAGGTGGTGCTGTATCAGCCGCTGGAACCAGCAGCCTCTTAAGACTTAGCTAGAGGATGGTTCAGATTGATAAGGCTCCAGATAATTGACCCAGTCTTGTTCCTGTTTCGCGGCCTGTTCCCAGGCCTGCATTGCCGGATGTTGCAGCATGGTCTGCATATAATACTGGCTGTCTTCATTCACGGGCAGCGCATAGCTTTTCAAACGCCAGACCACCGGTGCATAAAAGGCATCAGCAATCGAGAAATCACCACAGAGAAAACCGCCTGGGTCCGGACGCTCAGACCAGATCTGACAGACACGGGCTACATCGTCACGTAAATCAGGTTGCTCAGCCCATAACGTCTGTCCGACTTCTGCCAGATCAGCGCGAATATTCATGCCGCAATGGTTACGCAGTGCCTGAAAACCGCTATGCATTTCAGCAGCCAAAGCGCGTGCCCGAGCCCGCTGTGCCCGACCAGCCGGCCATAGCTGGCGCTCCGGAAACTGTTCGGCCAAATATTCACAAATCGCCAGTGAATCCCAGACCATTAGCCCGTCATGTACCAAGACCGGTACCTTGCCATTCGGGTTAATTGCCAGTACATCCTGTTTAAAATGGCCCGTGCCGCGTTCTTCAGGAAAAGGTAACAGCACTTCACGAAACGGCAGTTCAAAAGCAGTAAGGACCAGCCACGGCCGCATGGACCAGCTGGAGTAATTCTTGTTGGCAATATACAGTTCCATCATGGCTCATCCTCCTGTGGTTATTTTTAATATTCACGATCACTAGGCAATTCCACCTGATGAGATCAAGGGATACGGCGCCAAAGCCTATACAAAGCGACTTAAAAGCTAAAGTTTAATGGGCGGACAGGCCTCGCGCTTATCCGCTGTGATCATCACCATCATGATAGCGTGATCTACCAGCGCCTGTGTCGAGATCTGTAGCAATTCTGCTGCTAATCCAGAGATAAAAACGGCCTGTGAACAGACCGTCAGCAGAATAAGTTGCAGCTCTCTAGCAGTCAGCGAGAGAGGCTATGCACTCCCCGCTTTCTACAGCACCATAACCAGAGCGGACTTAGAACAGGAAGGCCACACCTAAACCGGCATGATAACTTTTATCAGCGCCATTTAAATCAACACCGACACTGGCATCCAGCTGGGTACGCGCATTTAAGGCATAAATCAGGCCTGAACCCAAGGCATATTCCACCTTCTGGCTTTCTGCTTTGTGGTAAATAAACTCGGAGAACCCGGCCCATTTATCACTGAGCTGATATTGAATCCCCGGCACTGCCTGCAAAGCCCAATTGCTGTCCTGCCACTCATAACGCATGCTAATTGAGGTGGTCAGTAAATCATTATAGGCATAGGCCACTGCCGAGCTAAGGCTGTAAATATCCTCTTCGGCACTAAAACCATCATTCCCGGTGGCAATCTGCGCTTCGGCCAGCACCGCCATCGACAGTTTTTCATCATCCAGATCAATGGCATGTTTCAGACCAATGCTGACATCCCCCAGCCCATCTTCTTCAACCGACTGGCCAGCACTTTTTACCCGGCTCCAGCCCGGACCCTGCCAGCCCAGCTGTAATTCTAGATTATCCGCCAGACCGGTACGCAGTAAGGTATCGGCGTGCAGCTGAGTAATTTCCTGCGTCAGACCATTGTCATCTTTGGTTTTCTGATAGTGCGCATTGGCCAGCGCCTGCTCCCAGGCCAACTGACCGACCGGCGTAATTCCGGTGCTCATGCCCACACCCGGACGGTCAAATGCAAACTCGGCGGCAAAGACCTGACTGCTGACTGCAGTCGCCACCATCACACCCAATAATTTCAATGCTGACATAGTGTTTATCTCAATTTTAAGCCAATTCTTTGGTCATTTTCGCGCCATGGGCACGGAGCAGTTCTAAGGTTTGCTGTTCTTCAGGCAAGGCTTCAGCCCAGTTAATTTCATCAAAGTCGCAATCAAAGAATAAATCACTGATGGATGACAAAATGGTCAGGCCATCTTCATCTTTACGGTTTGGATCGACGTTTTCTTCAAGCAGGCGCTTTACCGCAGGTGCACAGGCGGCACTGGCGGCGTCCCATAACGGGCCATAGACTTCTTCCGCATCCCACAAATGCAAATTGACCTTGGCCTGAATTAACGCGTCCAGAATTTCCATATGGACGGCCAAATCCTGCTGTTTTTGTGCTTCATTGTGCGGCTGGCCCGCCTCATAGGCCTCGCAAATGGCTTCCCACCACTGAAACAGGCCATCAGACCAGACTGAAATTACCGGGCCTTTTTCAGGATCAATAAAATTCGGATCAAGCCCCGCGGCCAGAAGCTGTTGCACTTGGGCCTGATCTAGTTCTTCTATGGCTTGCACCAAGCGTTGTTGTTGTGCCGTTAACATGCAGAGAGCTCTCTTCAATCAAATCAATTTCATTCTATTATGCCCAATTCAGTGAAAATTGTTTAAGCGAAATGTAATCTTGTCGCATGAATTTGCTATAAAAAAAGCCCCAATCCTGGGGCTTTTCTGCTTTTCAGCCAATACCTGTCTTATTCGTCGACATCGGTATCTAGGTCAACCCGACCCGGCTGTCCACCACGCGGATGTTCTTTTTTCTCAAAGACATGCTCCAGACTACGTTTTAAACGGTCAATGGCACCATGAATTGCGGTATCGACATTATGACCACGATGATTGACCACCACAGGCTTCAAGCCGGCCGGGCGTGCTTCAATCATACATTTGATGTCATCATCTCCGCCTTTGTCCCCGTTTTCATCACTTAAATGTACGGAAAAATGGGTAATACGCTCACTATGGCGTTTAAATTCATCACTTAGCTCTGCACGTACGTAACTAATTAATCGTTCGCTACCTTGGATGTTCTTATCTGTACGGATTTCAATATTCATAATCTCATCCTCTCTTTCTTTCGTTTTCTGAATCTTTTTTGTGCAAAACTATTTTATCTTGGCACGTTTGTCGCTTGCTGTTTCCCAGCATATTGAACATCTTCAACCTAATTTGGACGCTACCCTCCACATTGAACGATGAACACTTTTGAGTCTGCAGAACCGTGTCCTTATACTTTGAATATCGGGCCTAACTCAAAAATATGCAAGCAATATTTGATAAAAATTAGCAAAAGGATAACCTGTTGTGACAACTGCTTACTTGCGTGGTCAGGCACTGATTGACTCAATCCGCTCTGCCCCTTATTCACGTGATTTAATTGGCTATCATGGCCAACCGCCGCATCCGCAGTGGCCGAATCAGGCACGTATTGCAGTGCAATTTGTGCTGAATTATGAGGAAGGCGGCGAAAATCATATTGAACATGGTGATGCCGGTTCCGAGCAGTTTTTATCCGAAATTGTCGGTGCGGCCAGCTTTCCGGCCAGACATATGTCGATGGATTCGATGTATGAATATGGCTCGCGGGCCGGTTTCTGGCGCATTCATCAGGAATTTCAGCGACGCCAGTTACCGATGACTATTTTTGGGGTCGGTATGGCGCTGGCGCGGAACCCGTATGTGGTCGAGGCCATTCAGCAGGCCGACTATGATGTGGTGTCGCATGGGCAACGCTGGCTACATTATCAGAGCATGGACATGGCCACTGAACGCCAGCATATGGATCAGGCGATCAGTGTCTTAGAAACCCTGTTTGGTCATGCACCCATTGGCTGGTATACCGGCCGCGACAGCCCCAATACCCGCCAGTTACTGGCCGAATTCCCGCAAATTCAGTATGACTGTGATTATTATGGCGATGATTTACCGTTCTGGCAGACGCTGACCAATGCCCAAGGCCAGTCACGACCACATTTAATTATTCCCTATACCCTCGACAGCAATGATATGAAGTTTGCCGCTGCAGGCGGCTTTAATAGCGGCGAGCAGTTTTATCAATACCTGAAAGATGCTTTTGATGTACTCTATGCCGAAGGAGAAACTGCACCTAAAATGCTCTCGATTGGTATTCACTGCCGTCTTTTGGGGCGCCCGGGACGCTTTAAAGCCCTGCAACGCTTTTTAGACTACATTCAATTGCATCCACACGTCTGGATTTGCCGCCGCGGTGATATTGCTACGCATTGGTATCGCCATCATGCACCAGAACCCGTCAAATAAAAAAAACTCGCACTGGACTTGTGCAGCTTTAACCATCTCAGTGAAAAATTGGATTTTCACCGAAATTTGGCACTGATATTGCACTTTTAGCAACAAAATTAAATGTAATGATGAGACCCTTACTGTGCAACTGGATCAATTTAATCAGGCCCCTGAAGCTGAGATTCACCAATTCTTGCAGCAATGTGTACATATTCCGACATGGGCAACTGCTATAACCCAACAACGGCCTTTTGAGAGTATCGAGCAACTTTTAGAATTTGCCCGGCAGCAGGCCAGCCATTGGGACTGGCCTGAGATTCAGGCCGCACTCGCAAATCATCCTCGAATTGGTGAGAAACAGGCGCAGCAGCAACTCACCGCACAGGAGCAGGCATTTTCTGCCCGGGAACAGGCCTCGGTCCAGCTCAATAGCGACACCCAGCAGGCACTTTTACAGGGTAATCTGGCCTATGAAAAAAAATTCGGATTTATTTTCCTGATTAAAGCCTTTGGCTTGAGCAGTGAAGATATTCTGCAAGCCCTGCAGTATCGCCTGCTGAATGATGCCGACACTGAACAGCGCATTGTGCAGCAGCAACTTTCAGACATTGCCTTACTGCGTTTAAGCCAGGAGCTTCAGTCATGATCAGCACCCATATTTTAGATACCCATTTGGGTCAACCGGCTGCCGGCGTGAAAATCCGACTGTTTAACCAGCAACAACAGTTACTGGCCGAAGCCGAAACCAATACCGATGGCCGGGTCACGGCCGCCGATTTTGCTTTGGCCGACTGTCCGGAAGGCTCATATAGTCTGGAGTTTTATACTGCGGCCTATTTTGAACGAAAAGGCCTGGACAGCTTCTTTCCTAAAGTGGTGATTTACTTCCAGATTAAGGAGGCGACACAGCATTATCACATCCCGTTATTGATCAGTCCTTTTGCCTATTCGACCTATCGCGGCAGCTAAATTTGGTCGGAAAATTGCCAATAAAAAGTTAAATTTGGCTTTATTTTTGCTTAATAACCTGTATCCTTGACACGCTTTTTGGGGAAGACGAAGACACCGTTATGAAACTTACGCAACTTGCTGCACTTTGTGCATTCTCAACCGCTGCTGCCTTCACTCAGGCGAGTCCTATTGTATGGCAAGACTTTAGCTTGACTGGTCTTTATGGTGAAAACTACGAGTTAGGCACTGAAGACCGTACCACCTTAACTGCTGAATACGCAGCTAAACTGAAATATGCAGATGTATTCTTCTTTGTTGACCAGCAATGGGATGGCAACAATGACGATTCAACTTACTTTGAATTGGCACCACGTTTAAGCCTAGGCGAAGTGACTGGTCAAAATCTGGCATTTGGTCCAGTGAAAGACGTGTTAGTCGCAACAACTTGGGAGCACAACGCAGGGCACGGTGGCAACCCTGAGTTCAACAACTTCTTATATGGCGTTGGCTTTGCTTTAGATATTCCATATACCCAATATGCGAACATCAACTTCTATCGTGCTGATAATGATACGACAGATGATGATTATCAAATGACCATCACCTATGCTGTACCATTTAAACTGGGCAATGAAGACTTCCTGGTTGATGCCTTCCTGGACTGGTCAACAGCTGAAGATACTCATGCCAGCGAATTAAACTGGACTTCTCAGTACAAATGGAATGTGGGTAAACACATTTCTCCAGAAACACGTTTATACGTGGGTATTGAACACTCAGTATGGAACAACAAATTTGGCGTAAAAGGCGCAGACCAGAATGATGTCAGCGCACTGGTGAAATACCATTTCTAAGTCGTATACATAACCTAAAAAAGCAGGACTCCGGTCTTGCTTTTTTTATGCCCGCAGCGGCATGATAATGCGCTCATTCCTATCCTGATGTGCTGCTTATGCGCTTTCATCTTCGTCCTGCCACCGAACACGATCTTGCTGCCATTCAGGCGATTTATAACCCGGAAGTGCTACAGCATGTAAACACCTGGAATGAACAGCCCTTTGATCTGGCACATTTCCAGCATTGGTTCCAGCAATTACAAAAACAGAATTTTCCCCTGCTGGTGGCCGAACATCTGGACACCGGACAAATTGCCGGCTATGCCGATTATTCTACCTTCCGCAGCATCAGCGGTTTTAAACATACAGTCGAACATTCGGTGTTTATTGACCGTCAATTCAGCCGGCAGGGTTTGGGCAAACAGTTGATGCAAGCCTTAATCCAGCATGCACAGGCACATCAGGTTCATGTGATGGTGGCCGCCATTGACCATGACAATAGCGGTTCAATGGCCTTGCATCAGCAATTAGGTTTTCAGCATTGCGGCTATATGCCCCAAGTTGGAAAAAAATTTGGTCAATGGCGTGATCTGGTACTAATGCAACTCATTCTGGATCCAGCACCAGAGCAGACAGCATCAACACCAGCCGATTGACCTGTGTTGATTAAAGACACCTAGCACAGAAAATTTAATCCAGCGGATTACCGACTATATTACTGATAATGCCTTTCATGATATGTGGCCCCTGCTCTTGGCGCAGTTCGGCATACCAGGCTTCCGTCACCTGCTGGTCTTTCATATGCGTAACATCACAGCGTTTACGCGCGCGCAGCACCAGCTCATTGGCGCGCTCATTACGTTTATTCTGGTAGCGGCTTAAGGCATCCTGCATACCCAGGGTATTAATTTGTAAGGCACGCGCCAGATAAATAGCATCTTCCATGGCCTGACAACCACCCTGCCCAATATCTGGCGTGGTGCTATGTGCGGCATCTCCCACTAGCACCACCCGGCCTTTATAAAAATTGGCGAAAGGCTCAATATCATGAATTTCCACGCGATTGGTGCGCTGTTCATCAATCGAGTCTATCAGCTGCTGCACCTGCGGACACCAGCCCTGAAAATACTGTTTTAACAGTGTTTTATACTGGCTGCGGTCATTCTCCAGTCCGGCCGCTAGCGGCACATCAAAGAAAAAATAAAAACGCTGATCGGCCACCGGCATCAGGGAAGCGCGCTTGCCTTCTCCGACAAAGGTAGTCCACTGGTCGGCCGGGGCCAGCTGTTCGGACACCTCCACCAGACCATTCCAGTTGACATAACCGGCATAACGGCGCGCGACGGTTTCATCCAGTACATAGGCGCGGGTTAAAGAGTGGGTACCATCGGCCCCGACCAGCAGTTCGGTTTGTAGCTGTGTGCCATCAGCAAAGCTGATCGTCACCTGTGAACCATCTTCCTGGAGTGCCACCATTTTCTTGCCTAAATAGATGTGCTCACGACCAAATGCATCCATCAGCATATTTTGCAGTTCCGCGCGCGACACCGGATACGGACGCTGCCCGACTTCTTCAATTAACGGCGTCAGGCTGAACTGGGTCATCACATCACCGCTCAGGCCATCGACATAGGCCAGATGATCCATCTGCCCGCCTAGCTCGGCCACCTGCTCGGTCAGCCCGAGGTAATTCAGGCACTTCACCCCATTGGACCACAGGGAAATGGCCGCGCCCACCGGAAGAATCTGCTCAGCCTGTTCATAAATACGCACTTCATGGCCAAACTTTTTTAGTGCAATCCCTGTGGTTAATCCGCCAATACCTGCACCAATAATTGTAATTTTCATTTTTCCTCCCAAGGCTTGCCTGTCAAAACTGAACAGCTGAAGCGAAAAACGTGCCATTTCATGCTTAGCCTGGGTCGCATGGCCAGAAGTTGGCACAGGCTGTGCTTCTATCCGCACTAATAGGCCTGCTGTACAAGCCAAATCTGGCGCCACTGCCTGATTTCGATGCACGGACGTGCCTGCTGTGAATGAACAATAAATGGAAGAGAATTATGGCCACTTTAATTGCACCAACATTTGACCTACCGCCCCAGCTTCAAACACTAACCAACCTGGCAGATACCCGTATTGGTGCAAAAGTTATTGAATGTTCAGATGATTTTTTTGCCGATGCGCAGCGTATGCTGCAATTTGCAGCACCAGTATTTGTGGAAGATAAATTTGATGATCATGGCAAATGGATGGACGGCTGGGAAACCCGCCGCAAGCGCCATGCCGGTTATGACTGGGCCATTGTCCAGTTAGGTGTGGCTGGCAAAATTCAGGCGCTGGATATTGATACCACCTTTTTTAGCGGTAACTATCCCGCTTCAGCCAGTGTCGAAGCCTGCTATGCGCCGCAAGGTAATCTGGAGCAGGCCGAATGGCAGCCGCTTTTAGCCAACAGTATTTTGGGACCCAGCCAGCATCATCTGTTTGAAGTCAGCTCTGATGCGGTCTATACCCATGTGCGTCTGAATATTTTCCCTGATGGCGGTGTGGCACGTTTTCGCGTATATGGCGAGGTGAAAATTCAGACCACAGATCATCAGGGTACACTGGATTTACTGGCGCTTGAAAACGGCGGCCGGGTAATTGCCTATAGCGATGCCCACTTTGGCCATCCACAGAACCTGATTAATCCGGGTCGTGGCATCAATATGGGCGATGGCTGGGAAACCAAACGCCGCCGCGCACCCGGCTTTGACTGGTGTATTCTGGCTTTGGGACAGGCCGGCCAGATTGAAAAAATTGATATCGACACTGCCCATTTCAAGGGCAACTACCCGGCAGAAGTGTCGATTCAGGCGGTGTACATTGAAGATGCCACCGATCCGCAACTGATTCCACAAAGCATGTTCTGGCCATTTTTACTGGAGGCGCAGCCCATGCAGATGGACCATGTGCATTCCTTTATCGAGCAGATTTTAAAGCACGATAAAATCTCGCATATCCGAGTCAATATGATTCCCGACGGCGGTATCAGCCGGATTCGCCTCTGGGGCACACTGGTGGACTAACGCACCAGCGTCGCTGTTGGCCCACTCCACAGGCTGACAGCGACCTCCATCTCTACCAGTTGATGATGACCATAAAAATACCCGCCCTGGAACTCTCAAACAACATGAAAAATACCATTCAGATTCAAGCATTGACCCTGGACAATTTTGCCCCTTTTGGTGAAGTGATTAGCTGTCAGGGACATGACTATTTTCATATTAACCATGCCCAAACCGAGCGTTATCATGCGCTGGCCATGACGGAAATTTTTGGTGAAGGACAAGCAGGCATCAGTATTTTCCGCAATATCCAGAGTACCCAAATACCGTTTCAGGTAGCAATGCTGGAGCGCCATCCTCAAGGGTCGCAGGCTTTTATTCCGATGCAGGGGCAAGCGTTTTTGGTGGTGGTGGCACCGGGTTTAAATGCAGATGAGCCGGACATCAGCCAGCTTCAAGCATTTATTAGCGATGGTTCACAAGGCGTGAATTACCGCGCCGGGACCTGGCATCATCCCCTGCTGACGCTGGAGGCACCTAGCGATTTTGCCGTGATTGACCGGATTGGCTCTGGTCCCAACTGCGATGTGTATGAATTCAACTCACCCATCCAGATTGTTTCTACCCAGATTTAATTCTCCATTTGGTTTGACATCCTCACCCACCTGAAAGGAGGGTGATTCCTACTGCTAGACGCTTATGCCCAAGCGCAAGTATGTTCTTGGCGGAGTTTAAATCGCGTTGATTTACACTTCCGCATTCACATTCCCATACTCTTATTCGCAAATCTATCTTTCGGACTGCTTGCGGTGATTGCACCGCAGCTCGAACAGGTTTGGGTTGTGAATCTCTCGTTGACTTCCTCAAACATGACCCCTGCGTTCTCGCATTTATACTTGAGCATGGTTTTGAGTGCTGAAAATCCTGTATCTAAAACAGATTTCGCCATTTTAGTTTTTACAAGTTTGCTCGCACTTAGATCACCAACGACAATCAGTGCATTGTCTTTCACCAGCTGGGTGCTAGCCTTGTGCAAATGGTCTTTACGACAGTTTGCAATCTTGGCGTGTAATGCACGGACACGCTTTTTATTTCTCGCTCTCTGAGCAATCCCTAATTTCTGTTCATATTGATGGTAGAACTTGGGATTGGAAATGATCGTACCATCTGAACAAGTAGCAATATCTTTTAAGCCTAGATCAATACCCACGGCTTTTGTGGCGGTAGGTTTGTCTTGTTTGGGTGAATCAACCACTAAGCAGACATACCAACGTCCACGACTATCCTCTACAAATGAGCCTGTTTGAATGCTGTATTTCGATAGTCCGTAACTATCCCATAGCTTGAATTGATGCTTGCCATACTGAACGTATCCATCGGCATATTTAATAGCGACCTTTTTAAAGGGTATCCAACCTAGTGATCTTCTTGCTGATTTCTTATTACTGACACGCCATCTCAATTTTAATTTTTTGAACTGTTTTCTGCGAGTGACCAATTCTTCTGTTACAGCCTGAATGGTTTGGCTATGAAGACTACATTCCTTTGATGCGCCTTTCGTGTATTTAGCAATATCGTATGCTGAAAAGAATTGTTGTTTGCGCTGTAGGTGTTTGAAACACAAATCATTGACATAGTTCCAGACAAAATTAACTTCAGATGCCAATTGGTCTAGCACCTTTGTGTGACTGTTTTTTATGCGTAATTTAAGTGTTTTCATGGGCTTATATTAGCTCATATTAGGCTTAATATATTGTTTTTTAGCAATTAAACGACATTTCATGTCGTGTCGCTTATATCTCTGACTGAAAGACAGAGGTTTACGCTCCATTTGATAAAAAATAAGCCGGCTTGCCCTTTACAAGCCCAGTATGTGCATGTTTTAGTCAGTACTCTGCCAGTCCGTTGAAATACGCATGTCTAAAGCCGACCTGATGGTTCTGATCTTTTGTATCATTGCTGCCCTGTTACACGGGATCAGCGGCTTCGGCTTTCCTATGGTCAGTACCGCGGCCATCTCCACCTTGTATCCGCTGTCGACCACGGTAGCCTTTGTACTATTACCCTGCCTGATCCTGAATCTGTTTTTACTCAATAGCGACCCCGAACGCAGCTTTCTTCAGGCGCTGCGCTATTATTCCGGTCAATATTGGGGCCTGATTATCAGCAGTCTGATCGGAAGTGTATTCGGTGTGCAGTTACTGCTACATCTAAATGATGGCTATCTCAAACTGCTGATGGGGCTGTTTATTTTATGGTATGTGCTGGATCAGTTTCGCAGCCAGCCCCTGCGCATTCAGGCCAGTCTGAAAAACATGCTGCTGTTTGGTCTGCTGGCCGGTGTGATCGGCGGAGCCACCAATGCCATGGCACCCTTTCTGATGATGTACCTGCTGAGTACCGAACACAGCAAAACCGAAATTGTGCTGATCAGCAACTTGAATTTTGCGGTCAGTAAACTGATTCAGCTGCTGCTGCTTTACCCGGTGATGCTGCAATTTAAATCTGAACAATGGTCCTTACTGGGCTTATTAACCGTGGTATCGCTGCTCGGGGTCTGGGCGGGCGGCCAGTTACGTGCCCATATTTCCCAGCAGAAATTTCGCTGGCTGATTCTCAGCTTACTGGCCGTGCTCGGCGGCTCAGCCCTGTGGCAAGCTGTGCAACTCCTCAGTCAGAACCCGCATTTTTTTGTGGTTTAATCTTCACTTAGCTGCAAAATAATCAATTTATACTTTGCCTCCCTGCTTGAAAAATATTAAATAATAGGCCGATTACTCTAATTCCTATAAATCTATAAAAGGATCGTATATGAATACAGATACGTTAAAACCACCGGTCGAGGCCGCGCCGAAAGGCATTGTCAAAGGCTGGATTATTATTGTCATTGCCGCCCTGCTTTCTTGGGGCTTTTACCATATTTTGCCCTATGATGATTATGCCAATAAAGGCCTGAGCCTGCTGCTGTTTATCGGGATTTTATGGCTGACTGAAGCGGTGCATATCACCATTACCGCGCTGCTGGTGCCGGTGCTGGCCGTAGCGCTTGGCATGCCGATTGAAAATGCCAGCAAAGAACTGGTACCGATGACCACCACGCAGGCGCTGCGGACTTTTGCTGACCCGGTCATTTTCCTGTTCTTTGGTGGTTTTGCCTTGGCCACTGCCCTACATATCCAGAAACTGGACCGTAAAATTGCGATGTGGATTATTTCCATGTCTGGCGGGCATTTGGGGATTTCAGTGCTGGCCATTTTTGCCGTCACAGCTGCACTGTCGATGTGGATTTCCAATACCGCCACCGCAGCGATGATGCTCCCGCTGGCTTTGGGTCTGCTGTCGCACCTAGATTCAACCAAAGAGCGCTCTACCTTCGTCTTTATTCTTCTCGGGATTGCCTATTCGGCCAGTATTGGCGGCCTGGGAACGCTGGTCGGTTCACCACCGAATGCGATTGCTGCCAAAGCACTGGACTATGACTTCGCCGACTGGATGAAAATCGGTTTGCCGATGATGCTGATTTTACTGCCAGCCATGTTAATCAGTTTATATCTGGTGTTGCGTCCGAAACTGAACCAGAAAATTCATTTTGAAACTGAAGTGATTCCATGGAACCGGACCCGTATCGCGACCATGATTCTGTTTATCTGTACCGCAATTGCCTGGATTTTTGGCAAAAAACTCAGCGAGAACTTTGGTATTTCATCTCCGGATACCTGGACTGCACTGGTCGCCGCCTGTCTGGTGGTGATTTTAGGTACAGCCACTTGGAAACAGGTTTCTGAAAACACCGACTGGGGGGTGTTACTGCTGTTTGGTGGTGGTTTAACCTTAAGTGCGATGTTAAAAGATTCAGGTGCATCGCTGGTACTGGGTCAAACCGTTGCAGATGTATTTGGTACGGCATCACCGCTGGTGATTATTTTTGTGGTGACCATTTTCATTATTTTCCTGACTGAATTTACCAGTAACACCGCTTCTGCTGCACTGTTGGTACCGGTCTTTGCCGCCATTGCCGACCAGATGGGTATGCCAAAAGAAATTCTGGTGATTATTATTGGTATTGGTGCATCGTGTGCCTTTATGTTGCCTGTAGCAACACCGCCAAATGCAATTGTGTTTGGGTCCGGTCATATCAGACAGCGTGAAATGATGAGTGTGGGGATGGTGTTAAACATCCTGTGTACCTTCATTATTGCGCTGTTCGTGTACTGGTTCTTTAGCTAAACGCTCAGCATCCATCTAAAAGAGCACTGATTTCAGTGCTCTTTTTTTGTTTAAATTTTACCTATACTTAGACTATGATCTAAGCCATCAATAAGAATGACACGGGGATTTTTATGGCCAAGTTTTTAAACACCAGTGCAACCAACTTTTTTCTAGAAGAACTGATTAAGAATGCCAAAGAGCGTTTAATTCTGATTAGCCCCTATTTACGACTTAATGACCGGATTAAAGAATTACTCGAAGATAAAGATCGGCTCAAAATTGACATCCGTATTGTGTATGGCAAAAGCGATCTGCATCCAGAGGAAATCAAATGGTTGCAAAAACTGGATTATGTCCGCTTAAGCTTCTGCAAGAACCTGCATGCAAAATGCTATCTGAATGAATCGGAATGTATTATTTCCAGCCTGAATTTATATGAATTCAGCCAGATTAATAACAATGAAATGGGAATTCTGGTTCGCAAATACGAAGATGATGAAGTATTTAAAGATGCCTATGAAGAAGCGCAGCGCATTATTCGGATTAGTGATGAAGTCCGCATTAGCCTCGATGAAGTGAAAGCAGATGCTGTGGTGGCCGAAGCAGAGCGTGGCGAAGAAAGCTCGACACTGACCAAACTCACCACTTCCAAACTGGCTGCAAAACATAAGCTGAAAACCGCAGATATACTGGAGAAATTAACCACAAAAGGCTTCCTGACCTTAAACGAAAATGGCAAACACTTTTTAACTGAACAGGGTAAAAGTAGTGGGGGTGAGTTCAGATCCAGTCAGTATGGTGGGTATTTTTTATGGAATGAAAATACGGAAATTGAATGACAATTTCCCTCTCCTTTTCGGAGACAGGGAGAGGTGAAATTAAAGCCTCCAAACCTCCCTTCTTGCGCTGCAAGATCAAGCCGTGCTGATCTCTTGCTCAGGGAGGCTTTGACTTGTTAAATCCCTCCAACCTCCCTTTGAGAGAGGGAAATTAAATCGCCACCAACTCCCGAATCCCTTTCTCCGGCATTTCCCTACCAGCACCTTGTGCAATCACCCGGCCACGGGCCATCACGGTATAGCCATCGGCCAGCTCTTCGGCAAAATCATAGAACTGCTCGACCAGCACAATTGCCATTTCTCCACCATCAGCCAGTTTACGAATCACCCGGCCAATATCTTTAATAATCGACGGCTGAATACCCTCGGTTGGCTCATCCAGAATTAATACCTTCGGTTCAGAAGCCAGCGCGCGGGCAATTGCCAATTGCTGCTGCTGACCACCGGATAAATCTCCGCCGCGGCGCTGCTTCATTTCATCCAGAATTGGAAAAATCTCGTACAGATGTTCCGGTACTTTTCGGGTTTTTGCGCCTTTAAATTTCGCCATCCCAATCAGGATATTTTCCTCAACTGTTAAGGTCGAAAAAATATCGCGGCCTTGTGGCACATAGGCCAAACCTTCACGCACGCGCTGCTCCGGACTAAGCCTGGAAATATCTTTGCCATCCAGCAGAATCTGCCCGGATTTAATGGGTAAAATGCCCATCAAACATTTCAGTAACGTGGTTTTGCCCACGCCGTTACGCCCCAGCACCACTGAACATGCGCCGACCGGAGCCTGAAACGATACATCGCGCAGGATATGACTGCCCCCATAAAACTGATTGACGTCTTTGACTTCTAGCATCGCGGTCTCCTTAACGTCCTAAATATTTTTCAATCACATCGTCATTGGCCTGAACTTCAGCCAATGTCCCCTCTGCCAGAATGGCACCCTGTGCCAGCACCGTGACTTTTTCACTGATGGTGTCAATAAAGCTCATGTCATGCTCGACCACAATCAAGGTATGATTTTTCTTCAGCTCCAGACACAGCTCTGCGGTGCGTTCAGTTTCGGCATCGGTCATACCGGCCACCGGTTCATCCAGCAAAATCAGCTTCGGGCGCTGCATCAGCAACATGCCAATTTCCAGCCACTGCTTCTGACCATGCGACAGCAATCCGGCCGGTTTATGCACCAATTCCTGTAAGCGGATTTGTGCTAGCGATTCTTCCAGTGCCTGTTGGGCATCGGGATCGAGCTTGCTAAACAGGCTTTTTTTCACCCGTTTATCTTTCGGGGCGGCAAGCAGCAGGTTTTCTATGACAGTAAAATTTTCAAATACTGTGGGTTTCTGGAACTTGCGTCCAATTCCGGCCTCGGCAATCTGTTCAGTGCTCATCTTGGCTAGATCATAGGTCTGGCCAAAAAAGGCACTGCCTTCCGTTGGACGAGTTTTACCGGTAATCACATCCATTAACGTGGTTTTACCGGCACCATTGGGTCCAATGATGCAACGTAATTCCCCTTCTTCGATATACAAAGACAAGTCGTTTAAGGCACGAAAGGCATCAAACCAGACACTGACTTTTTCCAAATACAGTGCAATACCGTGGCTAAAATCTGCGCCCTGTTCCTTGGGGCGGCCATAACCTTCAGCAGCATGGCCACCATGAGCTTGCAACAGTTCACTCATTCGCTCCGCTCCTTTTTAAAACGGTCAAACAGACCAATAATCCCTTTCGGCAGGAAGATGGTCACCACAATAAACAGCGCCCCTAAAATCAGTAACCACGCCTCTGGGGAAGCAGCGGTGAAATAGGTTTTGGCCGCGTTAATCACACCCGCGCCGAGTAAAGGCCCAATTAAGGTGCCGCGACCACCCGCCGCGACCCAGACCGCCATTTCAATCGAGTTGACCGGGTTCATTTCACTCGGGTTGATGATGCCGGCTTGCGGCACATATAGCGCCCCGGCAATACCCGCGATCACCGCAGACAGTACCCAGGCCGACAGCTTGTACCACAGCGTGCGATAGCCCAGATATTGCAGACGGTTTTCACTGTCACGAATTGCACCCAGCACACGGCCATAAGGCTGATTCATCAGATGACGCAGCCCGATAAAGCACAGCAACAGCACCAGCGCGGTGATAAAACACAGGCTGGCCCGCATCGGTGCCGAGGTAATATCCATGCCCAAAATAGTTTTAAAGCCGGTAAAACCATTGTTGCCGCCGAAACCGGTTTCATTACGGAAAAACAGTAGTGCGGCAGCAAAGGTCATGGCCTGGGTGATAATCGAGAAATACACGCCCTTGATTTTGGAGCGAAAAGCAAAGAAGCCAAACACAAAGGCAATGATGCCCGGCACTAAAACAACAAGTGCAAGCGACCAGAGGAAATGTTCCGTACCAACCCAGAACCACGGCAACTCGGTCCAGCTTAAGAAACGCATAAAGTCTGGCAGCCCATCACCCGCGGATTGGCGCATCAGGTACATGCCAAACGCATAACCGCCCAGAGCAAAGTACAGGCCATGACCCAAACTTAAAATACCGGCATAGCCCCAGACCAGATCCAAGGCCAAAGCCACCAGTGCCAGACACATGATTTTGCCAATCAGGGTGACCCAATAAGCCGACAGATGCAGTGCCGAATCACTCGGCAACAGATGCAGCCACGGCAACAGCAGTAAAATCGCAAAACAGGCAGCAATGGCTGCTCCACTATAGGGTTTATCGGAAAGTAAATGTGTGATCTTCATGCGCTTACTCCACAAAACGGCCTTTGATGGCAAACAGACCTTGTGGGCGTTTTTGAATAAACAAAATCACAAGAACCAGAAGAATAATTTTGGCCAGTACTGCACCCATGCCAATTTCCAGCGCAGTCCCGCTAATACCCAGACCCAGTGCTGCCAGTACCGCACCCCAGACCTGACCAACCCCGCCAACTACCACCACCAGGAAGGCATCAATAATGTAGTTCTGCCCCAAATCCGGGCCGACATTTCCGACCTGCGCCAAGGCACAACCGGCTAGTCCAGCCAGACCAGAACCCAGACCAAAAGCCATCATGTCGATGCGGCTGGAACGAATTCCGACGGCACGTGCCATCTGACGGTTTTGGGTTACAGCCCGCACAAACAGACCAAAACGGGTTTTATTGAGTAAATAGACCAGTAACAACAGCACGGCGATGGTAAAGACAATAATTGCGATACGGTTATACGGCAGCATCAGGCTTGGGCTAATGGAAATGCCGCCAGACAGCCAGGCAATATTGGACACCTCCACGTTTTGTGCGCCAAAGATCATCCGCACCAATTGCATTAAAATCAGACTCACCCCAAAGGTGGCCAACAGAGTTTCCAGCTGACGGCCATAGAGCGGACGAATTACCGTGCGTTCAATCAGCATGCCAATTAAAGCGCTGACCAGAAAGGCTGCCGGAATCGCCACGATCAGGTACCAGTCCAGATAACTGCCAAAATGGCTTTTAAACAGGCTTTGCACCACATAGGTGGTATAAGCGCCAATCATGATCAGCTCGCCATGCGCCATATTGATGACTCCGAGCAGACCATAGGTGATGGCCAGTCCTAACGCCGCCAGCAGCAAAATACTGGCGGTACTGAGCCCGGAAAATAGATGGCCGGCCCATTCACTGGCCTGTAAGCGGGTCTGAATGGCGCTTTTGGCCTCCAGCAACACGGCTTTCAGTTCCAGATTCAGATTCGGCTGTTGCAACTCCTGCTCCACCATGGCCAGTACATCGGGACGGTTGGAATCGGCCAGTACCTGGGCGGCCTGAATTTTCACCAGCACATCTGGCTGCTGATAATCCAGCCGTGCTTTGAGCTGGGCCAGACGCGCCTTCACCTTATTATTCCGTTCCTGTAAATACAGGCGATTGATCTGCGCCAGCTGTAATTCAGACAGATTGCTTTCATAAATATCGACAGCTTCAAGGCGCTCAGCCGCATCTTCTGACTGCATTTTTGAATGCGCCAGCGCAAAGGTCAGCGCTTTCTGCAAGGTATTCACCAGCGTGACCTGCGCCAGATCACTTGGCCAGTCGCTAACCGGCTCCAGTGCCGGATAATGCAGTAAACGCTCATCCGATTCCAGAATATAGGTTTGACCATTGGCGCCGCTATAGAGCTGCTGCTGTTCAACATATTGTGCAAGCTGATCCAGCTGTTCGAGGCTGCCGGGCCACTGGTTCAGTAAGGCACGGCGGCTGGCGAAATCACCTTGCACAAATTGCTGGATGGCATCGGCCTGTGTCACAGCAACGGCTGTCTGTGTTTGCGGCTGTTCGGCCTGAGCCAGCTGTATCGATAAAACTTGGGCAAAAATCAGAAAAATAGCGGCGATATTCACGCGAATATTCATTTTATATCCCCCTATTGTGTGTCCTCTTTTTTATAAGAAGGCAGAGAAATCAAAAAAAACCTGCTGCCGAAGCAGCAGGCGTGATGTCAAACTTACTTCGGAAGATAAGGACTCCAAGGTTCTGCCTGCAGGGTTTGCGGGGTTTTATAGACAATATCAAACTGGCCATCGGCACGGATTTGCCCGATCATGACCGGCTTATGCAAGTGATGGTTTAACGTATCCATTTTTAAGGTATAACCAGAGGGTGCTTTAAATTCCTGACCAGCCATGGCTGCACGGACTTGATCCACCTCGGTAGTGCCGGCTTTTTCTACCGCCTGCTTCCACATATTGATGCCGACATAGGTCGCTTCCATCGGGTCATTGGTCACCAGCTTGTTGGCATTTGGCAGTTTATAATCGACTGCGTACTGCTTCATTTTGTTGGTGAACTCGGTATTGACCGGATTTTTTACCGACATAAAGTAGTTCCACGATGCCAAGTGGCCGACCAGTGGCTTGGTATCAATACCGCGTAATTCTTCTTCACCCACCGAGAACGCCATCACCGGAATATCAGAAGCTTTGATGCCCTGATTGCCCAGTTCACGGTAGAACGGCACATTGGAATCGCCATTGATGGTGGAAATGACCGCAGTCTTTTTCCCGGCCGAGAATTTTTTAATATTGCTGACAATGGTCTGATAGTTACTGTGCCCAAACGGGGTGTACTCTTCCATAATGTCCGCATCAGCAATGCCTTTTGATTTCAGGAAAGCACGCAGAATCTGGTTGGTGGTCCGTGGATAGACATAATCCGTTCCCAGCAGCACAAAACGTTCAGCCTGACCGCCCTCTTCACTCATCAGATATTCCACTGCCGGAATCGCCTGCTGGTTAGGTGCTGCGCCGGTATAGAAAATATTTTTCGACTGTTCCTGACCCTCATATTGCACCGGATAGAACAGCAGACCATTCAGCTCTTCCACCACCGGCAGTACCGATTTACGTGATACTGAAGTCCACGCACCAAAAATGACCGCGACCTTATCCTGAGTAATCAGCTGGCGCGCCTGCTCTGCAAACAGTGGCCAGTCAGAGGCCGGATCAACCACCACCGGTTCCAGCTTTTTGCCCAGCACCCCGCCATTGGCATTAATTTCATTGATTGCCATTAGCGCGGTATCTTTCAGCGAGGTTTCTGAAATGGCCATGGTGCCGGACAAGGAATGCAGGATGCCGACTTTAATGGTTTCACCGGTGCTGGCCGCTGGCTGGGCTGTGCTGGCACTGTCGCTACTTTCGGTCGATTTTGAGCAGCCGCTGAGCACCACAACCCCGGCCATGCTGGCCACTAACATACTTTTTGAAAACAGATTGCGCTGGAACTTCATGAATTTCTCCACACTTATGCAGCACCTGAACACGGTGCCTGTTGTTCTATGACTGCAGCGGATAATTCAATTTCTATGCCAAACGCAAAAATGACAGGCAGATCTAGACGGGACAAGTAAGATTTAAATCATAAAAATTAGTTACTTATATTAATATAAAAAATGAAGCATAGCCCTTCAGCTACGCTGCACTGATCTGCACCACGCACATGCAAGCAAGGTGCGCTCTAGAGTTTTTAGAGATATTGAAGGCTAAGGAGGCGCAAAAGTGAACAAAAAAAGTGCAACCCTATCCAGCCGGATTGCCTCATTTTGGAGAAAAAATCAGCGATATAAAAAAACCTGCACCAAGACGGGCAGGTTTTCTAAAATGATGAAAGTTTTAAGGTTTTAAACCACCAGATCAGCCAGATTGCCTTTTTGCTCTAGCCACTGCTTCCGGTCTGCGGAGCGTTTTTTGGCCAGCAGTTTATCCAGCAAACCGGCAGTGACATGAATATCATCCAGATCCAGTTGCACCAGACGGCGTGTATCCGGGTCCATGGTGGTTTCACGCAGCTGGCTGGCGTTCATTTCACCCAAGCCTTTAAAGCGGGTGATTTGCGGATTTTTGCTTTTGCATTTATTTAAAATGCCGTTGAGCTCATCTTCATCCAGTGCGTAATGTACATCTTTATTGTCATCAATCCGGAATAATGGCGGCATGGCCACAAATAAATGCCCTTCTTCTACCAAAGCCGGGAAATGTTTGACAAAAAGCGCACAGAGCAAGGTGGCAATATGCAGACCATCGGAGTCGGCATCGGCCAGAATACAGATTTTGCCATAACGCAGTTCAGACAAGTCATCTGAACCCGGATCAACCCCAATCGCAATGGCAATATCATGCACTTCCTGAGAGCCCAGCACCTCATCAGAAGACACTTCCCAGGTATTTAAAATTTTACCGCGAATCGGCATGATGGCCTGGAAATTCTTGTCACGTGCCTGCTTGGCCGAACCGCCCGCAGAATCCCCTTCGACAATAAACAGTTCCGATTCTTCACGGGTCAGACCGACACAGTCGGCCAGCTTGCCTGGCAGAGCCGGACCCGACACAATCTTTTTACGCTCGACTTTTTTGGCTGCTTTTAAACGGCGACCGGCCTTGGAGATGGCCATTTCTGCCAGTTGCAGCGCTATATCTGAATTCTGATGCAGCCATAAGGCAAAGGCATCTTTGGCAATATTCTGCACAATTCCGGACGCTTCACGGCTCGACAGACGCTCTTTGGTCTGACCGGAGAATTGTGGCTCCTGGAATTTTAGCGACAGGATATAGTTCACTCCATCCCAGACATCTTCGGCCGAGAGTTTCAAGTTACGCGGCAACAGGTTACGCAGCTCACAGAACTCGCGCATGGCATCGGTGATACCGGAACGCAAACCATTGACATGGGTACCGCCCTGCGCGGTCGGAATCAGGTTGACGTAAGATTCCTGAATGCTTTCACCGCCTTCAACATTCCAGCAAATCGCAAACTCTGCGCTGGCGCGTTCTGCATTGCCTGAAGAGACAAAGGCCGGCGCCGGAATAATCTCGCGGTCTTCCAGTTCATCCATTAAATAATCGACCAGGCCATTTTCAAACTGCCAGGTGATTTTTTCATCATTAATCTGGTCGATATAATTGATTTGCAGGCCAGCCGCCAAAACCGCTTTGGCTTTTAAATTATGTTTTAAGGCTTTTAAGGCAAATTTTGGCGAATCGAAATATTTGGCTTCTGGCCAGAAACGCACCAGCGTGCCTGACGCACGTTTTGGTGCTTTGCCTTCCAGCACTTCTAGTGGTCCAGTGGCTTCGCCCTGCTCAAAAGCCATTTTGTAGAGATTGCCCTGACGCTGTACATCGACTTCTACCCGGGTCGACAAGGCATTCACCACAGAAATCCCGACCCCGTGCAAACCACCGGAAAACTGGTAGTTATCGGTACTGAACTTGCCGCCGGCATGCAGCTTGGTCAAAATAATTTCAATTCCGCTCTGGCCATATTCCGGGTGAATATCCACCGGCATCCCACGGCCATTGTCTTCTACTGCCAGCGAGCCATCTTTATACACGGTCACGCTAACTTTGGTGGCATGTCCGGCCAGTGCCTCATCGACAGCATTATCAATCACTTCCTGCGCCAAATGGTTCGGACGCGAGGTGTCGGTATACATACCCGGACGGCGACGAACCGGATCGAGACCAGATAAAACTTCAAGAGATTGAGCCGTATATTGAGACACGTTGTACTGTTTCCTTATTTTAGGGAATCCGATAAAAACTGCAGCAGCATAGGTATTTTTAGCGCAAAGTTGTCCATCCCATGATTGCCGCGGGTTTCGGTCATGATCAGAGAGCTATGCTGGGCCTGGCTATAATAACGCTGTGCGTCACGATAATCCAAAACTTCATCGCCTTGCTGCAATAACACTAAAATTTTGTCTGCCTTTTCAACAAAAGGCACTGCCATCTGTTCCAGTTGCTGTAAATGTAGCCGCTCCAGCGTCCAGTGTTCATGCACTTTCAGCGGAATTTGTGCATCGCCAAACAGTTCCTGAAACAACTGCCATGGTCGCATAGCCGGATTAATCAGCACAGCCGGAACCGCATAGCGTGCGACCAGTTGTGTCGCATAGAAGCCGCCCAGACTGCTGCCGACCAGCGCTACTTGGTCCAGCTGCTCAATCAGTGCAGATAAGCGCTGCATCACCTCGCGTGGCGGCGCATTCAGATCGGGCAGATGTACCTGAATGTCACTCCGCTGTGCCAGCGCTTGCCGCAACAGCTGGCCTTTGGCAGAAAAGGGATTGCTCCTGAAACCATGCAAATAAATTAAATTCATTGTGCTAATCGGATGTTATCCATGTTCATTGTTGTATTTACTTTTTTGAGACTTTGATCACATTCATGTTTTAATTTGTATGTCACAAATAATTGTTAGACAAAAAAATTAAAACTGGGGCGTCATCCTGGCTATTGTAAAAGTTGTTCGGGATGAATGATATAAAATTAAGCTTAGAAATTTATACCGTGAAGCCAACGAAAAAGAAAGTAGCCGCGACACTATTGTTAGGGGGCAGTAGCACATGCCAAGTTTAACGCCATTGCATGAAACTTATTGTAAATGGGACACCACACCGCCCAGCCAGGCCGATTTACTGGAAGGTCTGGCGCAGCTGTTAAGTATGCCGGTGCATCAGGTGGTCAAAGAGCTGGTGCAGACCATTCAGCGTGAGGTCTTGCTGAGCCTGTTTGGCATGAGTGAACAGCACTCCCGAAAATTCCAGAATATGTCGCCCATTCGCAAGCTGTACAGCCTGTCCTTTGATACGCTGCAAAACTATAGCAACTACCTGCTGGCGCCCAGCCTGCGTCAGGTGATTGACCGTTTTCCACGTTTACATGACAAGCCGCTGACACCGTATATGCATGTGCTGGTTGGTATTTTAAATGGTGTACTGGGTGATTATTTGCTGAATCAGCAAAATCCGCTGGCATTGCCAATGACCATTTATGACCACTACGGCAGTGTGCAAAAAGGCGAGCTGACCGGACAGGTGATTCTGTTTGTGCATGGCCTGTGTATGAACCATCTGGACTGGTCACATCAGCAATATGGTGGTATTGGCGAAAAACTGCTGGCACAGCGCCAGCGCAACACCATGCTGTATTTAAATTACAATACCGGACGGCGTATTTCCGCCAATGGTCATAGTCTGGCCAATACCCTGGAAGATCTGATTCAGCGCAATCCGAATATCACCAGCATCAGCCTGATTGGACATAGCATGGGCGGGCTGGTGTCACGCAGTGCCCTGTTTTATGGCAAACAGGATTTGCATGAGTGGATTCACATGGTCGATAACCTGGTCTGTCTGGGTTCGCCGCATCATGGTGCAGCGCTGGAGCGTTTCGGCTTTCACTTACAGGATAAACTGGGGCGTTTCCCGTTTATGAAAATTGTCGGGCATGTGGTGAATATCCGCAGTAACGGCATTCTGGATTTACGTTATGGCAGCGTGCGCGATGATGACTGGGAACACAATGAAGCGCGAATTGGTGAAATTGATGATAACCGTAAACCGGCGCCCTTCCCGTCCCATATTAATGCCTTTTTGGTGGCCGGCACCATTGAATATGAAAACAAGCGCAACCGCACCCGCAAAGTAATTGGCGATTATCTGGTCAGTGTCAAAAGTGCGCTGGGTGAACATCCGAACCCGCGTTTTCAGCTCAAACTGCCGGAATCGCATAAGGCGGTGTTTTATGGTCTGAATCATATGGAAATTCAGTACCATTCCAGCGTCGCCGAGCAGATTGTGAAATGGTTTTATCCGGAAAATGATGACCGGGTCAATGAACAGGTGCGTGAATATATTGTCAATTTAGAGAGTATTGAAGGCATTGCCCTGACTTAAAATATTATGCGCTAAAATTAAAACAGGAGGGCCATGGCCCTCCTGTTTGTTATTGATCTGGAGACAATATTATTTCTTTTTTACCGGCTTGGTTTTGGCCGCAGTATAGGGATAGGTACGGATTAACTGCCAGATACTAATAATCGTTAGCACAATAAAGAACACTAAAGACCAGACCGGCAAGGATTGACCCAGAAAAGTCCAGTCAATCACTGCACATTCGCCAGACCCAGACAACACCTGTTGCAGTACGGCTTTCATTGGCAAGGCATCGACCAGATAATCCAGTCCCGGACCACAGCTTGGTACCTGATCTGGCGGCAGGTTTTGCAGCCAGACATGCCGCGCGGCAACACCGACCGACCATAAAATGCTTAAGCTGCCCAAAAAGGCATACAGCCGTTTAAACGCCCCCGAAAGCGGGTTGTGGAGCAGCGCGATCAGGGAAATGATCCCCAGACCAATCAGGCCGACACGCTGGAAAACACATAATGGACACGGCGCCAGACCTTGCACATGCTCAAGATACAGGGCGAAGGCCATCCCCACCACACTGGCACAAAACAAAACACCACTCACGAAGCGATAACTCCATTGCATGGTCAATCCTCTTTCTATTTTTATCGGTACTGAGTCAGGAACTGCTCAAAACTCAAGGTCTGTTCCTGCTCAAGTTGCTGTTGTTGTTGCAATGATTGCTGGGCCATTTCTTCAAAATAGGCCAGCGTTTCCGGGCTTAATACATGCGCCTGATAGACGTCGGCATGTTGCTGCGCCATATGGCTGCCAAAATTCCAGGTGCCGCCCTGATGTAAGGTATCTTCAATCACCTGCGCGGATAGCGTCGCATCGACTTCATCAATCCGGCCGAGCATGGTCGCCAGACCCTGACTATATAGCGTTGTGGCATAGGCCTGATCCAGCAGTTCAGCCAAAGGCTGCATGGCCTGAACATGACTACGGCTCCAGTCTTCAATTGGATAGGACTGGCCATCTGCCAAAATGGTGGCATTTGGCGCACGGCCACGATTCACGACTTCGGCCTGATTGCGCTCAATAATGTCCTGTTCATCATCCAATAACGCCGGACTGTCTTTCAGCAGACAGTACAGTGCCAGCACTTCCAGGAAGCCGGCGGTGTGTTCATCAATCCCGATCGGGCTATACGGATTGACATCGACCGCGCGTAATTCGACATAGCCAACACCCCGATTGGCCAGCGCCTGCGATGGCGTTTCACCCGCCTGCGGCACCTGTTTTGGACGCACCAGACTGTAGTATTCGTTTTCAATTTGCAGCACGTGATCATTGATCTGGATCGGCTCACCCTGTGCATCATTCAGGCCCAAACGGCTAAATGGCTGATACGGGGTTTTGACGGCTTTTTGCAGACCCTCTAAATAACCACTCAGGTTGTTATAGTGAATCCCGAGCTGTTTTTGCGCCGAATTCTGATAACCAAAACGGCCCATGCGCAAGGCGGTGGCATACGGCAGGAACAGCGTGCCGCGTACCAGTGGCAGCAAATGATGTTCACGGCCGGTCATAAAACACTGACACACCGATGGACTGGCACCGACCACCAGCATCACCAGTGGGGTCAGGCGAATAAAATTACGGATTAAACCGAAATAGCGATGGCTGCGATAATCCTGCAGGCTCAGATTTTTGAGTGCCTCATCGCTTTCTTGTTGTTGCAGCGCTTCAAATAAGGCATCCGGGAAAGACAGATTATAATGCACCCCGGAAATGGTCTGCATCCGGCGTCCATAGCGCACCCCCAAACCATGACGGTATAAGGTCTTGAAACGGCCAATATTGGAGCTGCCATATTGCGCCAGCGGAATGCGTTCTTCGGCATCATCCAGCATACACGGCATTGACAGCGGCCAGAGTTTTTCTTCATGTTCCAGCTGACGGTACACCACGGCATGAATATCGCTTAAATAATTCAGTGCGCCCGGAATACTGTCCTGCGGCGGAGTAATAAACTCCATTAATGCTTCGGAATAATCGGTGGTGATATGCGGATGAGTCAGTGCCGAACCCAAGCCCTTCGGATGGGCTGCCTGAGAGAGAAATCCATTGCTTTGCATACGCAGGCTTTCACGCTCAATACCGCGCAACATGCCGCGCAGTAGCGAAGAATCCACCCAAGTCGTTAAAGTATCTTGAGAGGTCGATTCGGGTTGACTCATTACAATCTCGCTTATCGCAAAAAACTACTAAAGAAAATCATCGGTTTATATCAGTATAACGCGATTTAGTGCCGGCACATTACATCCTGTATAGTTTTCAAACAAACCCACAACTTTATTTTTGGCAATTTTTTATCACAAAGTTGCTCTATAAGACATGTGAAATTTGTGATTTTATAATCAAAAGAACAGAGGTAAATAATAAAGCGTATGAATTATCAGGATTTTTTAGATTTTTGGTTTTCTCCTGCTGCGGAACCGAACTGGTTTGTCAAAAGCGCAGAGTTTGATGCCGTGCTTGCAGAAAAATTTACCGATGTACTGCAACAAGCGGCACAAGGAGAACTATGGACATGGCGCGAAACACCCGCAGGTCGTTTGGCTGAAATCATTGTTTTAGATCAATTATCACGTAATTTATACCGTAATGACCCGCGTGCCTTTGCCCAAGATGGAATGGCCTTGGTGTTGGCACAAGAAATGATTCACTTAAAATTGGATCAGGACTTAAACCCAACCGAACGTCGTTTTCTATATATGCCGTTTATGCACAGTGAATCCAAACGTATTCACGAAGTCGCATTAACGTTGTTTGAAAGTTTGAATGACCCCACCGTGTTGGGCTATGAACTGAAACATAAAGTGATTATTGAGCGCTTTGGCCGTTATCCACATCGCAATCAAATATTGGGACGCCAATCAAGCGCAGAAGAATTGGAGTTCCTGACCCAACCGAACAGCAGTTTTTAATTAAAACGCGGTTCATTCTCCCCTTGCAGTATCTTCACAGGAGAATAGCATGAAACATCTAATTCTTGGTTTAGGCCTCGGGCTCAGTCTGCTGCTGGGCGGCTGTGCCACCACACCATCCAAGCCGCTGACCTTTGACCAGCTGGGTCAATATTCGGTGACGCCGCTGAACAGCCAGACCTATCGCATCAGTTTTCAGGCCCGTCCCAACATGAGCTTTGGCACCGCCGAAGAAATTACCCTGGTCAAAGCTGCGCAAACCACGCTGCAACAGGGCCATACCTTCTTTAAAGTGCTGGATGATCCAAGTAACCGCAGCCAGCAGCCACCGCGTCAGGCTGTGGTCTATCCGGCACCGAGCTTTTATCCTTATGGCTATTATCGTCGCCATCCGGCTTTCTGGCCTGACCCATTTTATGACTATCCGCAGGTCATTAATGTTGACCCGATTCAGGTTTCCTATACGATTCAATGTTATAAAGATCAAAAAAGCGCCCCAAGTGATGCCTTTGATGCTCGCCTGATCTTGCAGTCACTGGGTGGAAAATACGGGCTCAGTCCAGGCGGTCAGGTGTTACAGCCACCGGTAGCCACTTCAAACTAGGGAAACATGCATGCAGACAGCGCCAGCACCGACTTCTCCAAACCTGCAACGCAGCAAGCGTTTTGCCACCATGGCCCTGATCACGGCCGTGCTGGCCTGGATCTGTTTAATGGTGCTGGCCAAACTGCTGCCCGACTATATCTGGCTGATTCATATTCTGATGCTGTCGGCTGAAGCTGGCGTGGTCGGCGGGCTGGCTGACTGGTATGCGATTACTGTGCTGTTTCGTAATCCCTTTGGCCGGCTGCCGATTCCCAAGTTTCTGCGGGACCATACTGAAATTATTCCGCGCAACAAAGACCGTATTGCCGAATCGATGGGACGTTTTGTTCAGGAAAATTTCCTGTCACCGCAAATTGTACAGCGCAGCCTGCACAATACCGATGTATCGCTGGCCGTGGGTAAATGGCTGGCCAATCCACAGAACAACCAGCAGGTCAGCCAGCTGATTCAACAGACCGTACCGAAGATTTTTGAATTTGTCGGGCAGGAACAGATTGGCCGCTTTATCCAGAACAACAGCGTGCAATGGGTCAAAAATACTGACATTAATTATCTGGCCAGTGAAATGCTGCGCGCAGTGCTGGAAAATGATTTCCATCAGGATGTGCTGCAACGCGGGCTGGATCTGGCGCATGACTGGATGCTGCAACATCCGGAAGAAACCCGCGAGCTGACCCGCACCCTGTTTAAAGAACTGGGCGTGTGGCGTCTGGCCAGAGGTGCTAGCTGGATTGGTATTGATGTACAGCAGCGCACCATCGACTCTTTACTGGAACGGGTCGATTCGATGCTGGCCGATCCCGATCATCCGTGGCGACAAAAAGTGGAAGATATGGCGCATCAGCTGATGCAACAGCTGGCCGATCAGGACAGTGCCGCCAGCCAACGCCTGAACCAGACCAAAAATGCCTTGCTGGACAGTCCGCAAGTGCTGAATTTTATTAGTGGTGCAGTGGTGATTTTGTGTGATGCAATCCGGGCAGATCTGGAAAAACCCGATTCCGGTATTGCGGAAAACCTGCGCGTGGCCATTCAGCAGGTCGGTGAGAACATTATCAGTAACGGCGCCGTACGCCAGTTGCTAAATGACAAAATGAGCGGCATCGCCGTCAATCTCTCTGACCAGTACAGTGAAAAAGTGATCCGTTTTATTAGTGAGCGGATTCATGAATGGGATTCACGCGAGATGATTGGCAAAATTGAAAACGAAGTCGGCGGCGACCTGCATATGATCCGGGTCAATGGCGTGGTGGTGGGGGCCTTTATTGGTCTGGCACTGGGGATTATCCGGGCGCTGGTCGAATTGATTTAATTCAGTTTTTTTCGCCCACTGCTTCAATTGCTGGCGGATGGCGGCTTATCATGCGATGTGCATACACAATAACGGTAGTCAATGGTCATGCTTGAACTTCAATCTAAACTTCCTGCGCTTGGCGTGACCATTTTTAGTGTCATGACCACCCTGGCCCAGCGCCTGAATGCCCTGAATGTGTCACAGGGTTTCCCCGATTTTCCGGCGCCACCAGCCCTGCTGGAGGCCCTGTGTCAGGCGACATTAGAGGGCCAGAACCAGTATCCACCCGGTGATGGACTGTTATTGCTCAGAGAACAGCTGGCTGTGCAAAAGCAGCAACAGACTGGCCGTTCGTTTGATCCTCACACCGAAATCAGTATTACCGCCGGCGCGACCATTGCCATTTTCTGTGCCATTCAGGCGGTGGTGCAGGCCGGGGATGAAGTGATTATTTTTGATCCCAGCTATGACAGTTATGCTCCCACCGTGCAACTGGCTGGCGGGAAAGCTATCCATCTGGCCTTGCAGCCGCCCCATTTTCAGGTCGACTGGAATCAGGTCAAAGATGCCATTCATGATCGTACCCGCATGATCATCGTCAATACCCCGCATAACCCGAGCGGTACGCTGTGGTCAGCCGCGGACTGGCAGACCCTGATTGAGCTGATTCAGGATCGCAATATTGTCGTACTGTCTGATGAAGTCTATGAACATCTGGTCTATGACGGCCAGCAGCATTATTCAGCGCTTGATTTTCCGGCCCTGCACGAGCGCAGTTTTGTGATTGGTTCTTTTGGTAAAACTTTTCATGTCACCGGCTGGAAAACCGGTTATTGCATGGCTTCACCGGCTTTGATGCAGTTGTTCCGGCAGGTTTATCAGTTTGCCAATTTCTGTGGTGTGACCCCGGTGCAAGTCGCGCTGGCACAATTTATGCAACAGCATCCGGAACATATTGCCGAACTGGCCGCGTTCTATCAGGCCAAACGCGACCGCTTTCAGGCCGGTATCCAGCACTCCCGTTTTCAGTGGATTCCCGCGCAAGGCACCTATTTCCAGAATCTGGACTATCGCGCCATCCGCCCGGATTTAAACGATCTGCAGATGTGCCAGTATCTGGCCGAGCAGCACAAGATTGTGGCGATTCCGATTTCTGCTTTTTATCAGACCCCGCCGGATGATTTACGCCTGATTCGGGTCTGTTTTGCCAAAAAAGATGAGACGCTGGATCGGGCCGCAGAGATTTTCTCGGCCTGTTAACATGAGTCAATAAGATCAGCTAAGTTACGCAATTGCTAAGGCTTTTTGCTACAGGCTCATGCTAGGGTAAAGCCATTCATGCACACGATCATAAACCGGTTACAGGATTGCTCATGCCGCAGCATCAACCTTTGGTGAATCAACACAAGCTCTGGAAAACCTTCCTGATTTTCCTGCTGCCGCTGATTGCCACCAATATTCTGCAAAACCTGTCTGGCACCATCAACACCGTCTTTGTTGGCCAGATGA
Source organism: Acinetobacter sp. YH12132 (assembly GCF_013418645.1). Taxonomy (NCBI): domain Bacteria; kingdom Pseudomonadati; phylum Pseudomonadota; class Gammaproteobacteria; order Moraxellales; family Moraxellaceae; genus Acinetobacter; species Acinetobacter sp. YH12132. Next base: position 61,839 of record NZ_VPBR01000006.1, on the reverse strand, counting down.
TGGGTGTCGATGCCATTGCAGCGGTGGCGGTATTTTTCCCGATTCTGTTCTGTTTAATGGCTTTTGTGATCGGGCTTTCCGCAGGTTCAACCGTGCTGGTCGGGCAGGCCTGGGGCGCGCAGAATATTGAAAAAGTGCGCTGTGTGGTCGGTTCGACCCTGTTTATGACCCTGATTGGCGGTACCATCATTGCAATTTTAGGTGTGATTTTTGCCAAATCCATTCTGCTGGCCTTAGGTACCGATCCGCAGGTGATGCATCTGTCGTTGCCCTATGTGCAATGGATGCTGGCCGGTAGCCCGCTGCTGTTTGTCTATATTATTTACACCTCCATTTTACGCGGCGTGGGCGACAGTATTACCCCCTTAATTGCCTTAGGCATGACCAGCCTGATCGGGCTGTTTATTACCCCGGTGCTGATTGCCGGCTATTTTGGTTTTCCGCGTCTGGGGATTATTGCCCCGGCTATCGCCACCATTATTGGTTATCTGGCGGTGCTGATTTTTCTGGCGGTGTATCTGAACAAGAAAAACCATCCGCTACGACCGGATTGGCAATTGCTGAAAAATATTCGCCATCAACCGATCTTGAGCAAGATTATTTTACGTTTGGGTATTCCGACCGGCATTCAGATGGTGACCACGTCGGTGGCGGGGCTGGTGATTGTCGGGCTGGTCAACCGTTATGGCGCTGAAGCCACAGCGGCCTATGGTGCGGTGAATCAGGTGCTGAACTATATTCAGTTCCCGGCGCTGTCGATTGCCATTGCCGCCTCTATTTTTGGTGCGCAGGCGATTGGGGCTGGCAAGTCCGATTTACTGGCCAAAGTCACCCGTACTGCTTTGGGCATGAACCTGATGATTACCGGGATGCTAGTGGTGCTGGCCTATTTATTCTCGAAATATTTAATGGCGCTGTTTATTACCGACCCGCAGGTGGTCGAGCTGGGCCAGCAGCTGCTGTTTATTGTATTGTGGTCAATTTTGTTCTTTGGGGCCAGTGCCATTTTCGCTTCGATTATGCGCGCCAGCGGGACTGTCACGGTGCCAATGATTATTAATGTGCTGGCAATTTTGCTGATTGAAGTGCCGTGTGCCTATCTGTTTAGTCAGTGGTGGGGATTACAAGGCATCTGGTATGCCTATGCGCTGGCCTTTGTCAGTCTGTGTATTTTACAGGGTCTGTATTATCAGTTTGTCTGGAAGAAAAAGACTATTGAGGTGTTAATTTGACGGCAGGAGATAGCGCCTGATTAATTTCCTGAATCACCGCTTGTGCCAATTGCGAAGATAATTGAATACCCTGAATCTCAGCGCCAATACGGCCATTAATCGGTTTGACCTGAATATGTTGATAGTCATAGCTCATGTTGAATTTCCTTCATTTCTCTTTTGATGTTTTTAAAGGTTTCCACTCGGGATGAGCTGATGATGTCAAAACGGCTTATTCAAATCTGTCAAAAACTTGACAGTTTTATTCTGAATTTCAGATAAATAAAAAATGAAATGTGCTGAACAGCCACAAAAAAGCCCACTTAACGCAGGCTTCTTTCAAATACAGTTTATTTACGGCCTTTGCCCAGCTGGGTTGCCACCGCCATCACCCGCTGATAGCCACTTGGGACAATCCGCTGAATTAAATCAATAGCTTTGGCATCATTGCCAATCAATAAACGGCGTTTATCTTTTAAAACCGCATCCAGAATATCGCGTGCCGCATGCTCTGCCGGATAACGCAATAATTTATTGAAGGAGCGTATCGACTTTTCTGAATTCATGCCCAGACTGCTCAGACTGTCATTCATTTTCGCGGCGTTGGCAATATTGGTCCGAATCCCGCCCGGATGCACACACAGCGCACTCACGCCACAGTTCTGGATATCCAGCTCCTGACGCAGTGATTCGGTATAACCACGTACCGCAAATTTGGTCGCGTTATAGGCCGATTGGGTCGGCTGCGCAGTAATCCCGAACAGGCTGGAAATATTGACAATATGGCCATCACCAGTCTGTTTGATATACGGCAAAAATTCTTTGGTGCCATGCACCACGCCCCAGAAATTAATCCCGACAATCCACTCCAGGTCTTCGTAAGAGGCGCCTTCAACGGTCGATCCTAAGGCCACCCCGGCATTGTTAAAAATCATATTGACTGAGCCATGATCCTGCACGGTCTGTTCAGCCCAGTGCTTCATAGCCGCCCGATCTGCCACATCCACCTGCGCCGTGGTCACTCGCACGTTATAATCACTCAGCAAGGCTTTGGTTTTAGCCAGGCCTTCTTCATTGACATCACTTAAAGACAAATGACAGCCCTGCTGGGCCAATAAGACGGCCAGCTGCTGGCCAATGCCTGAACCTGCTCCGGTAATCGCCGCGACTTTATTTTTAAAATTTTTCATTCCGCTTCCTTTTTATGGATGGTCTTGCTGCGTCCCTCAGGCATGGCAGCGCACTTCAATTTCACCACTCAAATATAATTTTGACAATAATCATTGTCAATGCAAAAGCCCGCAGATTTCTGTCTGCTGCGTTCAAATCTGAATGCCAAACTTCGCACTTAGCGCAAAATCTTGTTAATCTATAGCAATATAGGATGTGAACTGGCCTTTTTACTATGACCGAAGCACAACACCCCGCTCCCCCAAATGCGCAGAATACCCAAAATAAAGAGCGCCAATTTAAAGGATTATCGCTGAGCGAGCGCAAACAGCTACGCCGGGAAAAACTGATTGAAGCCGGCCTGCACGCCTATGGTACGCATGGTTTTTTTGCGGTCACGGTGAAAGATATTTGTACCGAGGCCAAACTCACCGAGCGCTATTTCTACGAATCCTTCAAAAAAAGTGAAGACCTGTTCCAGACCATTTTTTTACAGCTGATTGATGCACTGCAACACAATGTGATGCAGGCCATCATGCAGGCCTCGACCAATCCGCAAAAAATGATTGAAGCCGGTTTAACTGCCCTGCTGACTACGCTCAAAGACAACCCGCAGATGGCTCGGATTATTTATATTGATGCCATGCTGGTACAGGAACTGCACAACCAGGCCACCATTCAGGAAAGCATGGCGCGCTTTGACCGCATGATTCAGGCCTTTGTCATGCTAATGATGCCAAACCTGCAGCATTCAGAACGCGAACTGTCATTAATTGCCAGCGGCCTGAACGGTTATGTCACCCAAATTGCCATCCGCTGGGTCATGAGCGGCTTTAAGCAGTCAATGGATGAAGTGCTCAGCGCCTGTAGCGTGGTGTTCATTTCCCTGCTCGAACATTTTTCCGAAGCGGAGCCAGAAAGTAGCAAAAAAGCCTGAATCCCTGTCATCAAACTGCAAGAAAAATTAAATATTTGAATCTTTTATTTAAATTTTTTTAAATGAATTCCGGATTCAGCCCATTCTGTACAAAAAATTGTCACAAAACATTGCGAAAATAGCGCTGTCTGCCCTTTCTGCAATGATACTGTCATAATTAATCTTTGTAATAAGCCTGTCATAAATATAAACGGTTCACCGTTCACTTATAGGGTATTGCGTTGTGAAAGATGACTACATTTTAATTGTCGATGATGAACTTCCAATCCGAGAGATGATCCATACCTCATTGGATATGGCCGGCTTTCATTGCTTACAGGCCGAAGATGCCAAACAGGCGCATCAGATGATCGTCGATCAACGCCCGGCACTGATTTTGCTGGACTGGATGATGCCTGGCGGTGTCAGCGGTGTTGATTTATGTCGTCGTTTAAAACGTGATGAAAACCTGGCGGAAATTCCGGTGATCATGCTGACTGCACGCGGTGAAGAAGACCACAAGGTTCAGGGTCTGGATGCCGGTGCCGACGACTACATGACCAAACCGTTTTCTACCCGTGAGCTGGTATCACGCATTAAAGCCGTACTGCGCCGTGCCAATGCCCTGAATGGTGAAAAAACCATTGATGCCAACGGCCTGATTCTAGATCCGGTCAGCCAGCGCGTCAGCTTTGGCGACAACATTCTGGACATGGGTCCAACCGAATATCGTCTTTTGGCCTTCTTTATGACGCATCCGGAACGTGCCTATACCCGTGCACAACTACTTGACCAGGTCTGGGGTGGCAACGTATATATTGAGGATCGTACCATTGATGTGCATATTCGTCGTTTACGCAAGGTGCTGGAGCCATTTGGCGCAGACCGCTTTGTACAAACGGTTCGTGGCACTGGATACCGTTTCTCAACCCGTGCGGATGTCGCCTTAGGTTAATCGCTTTTTATGTATGAACCATACCCTGTCCCCGAACTGGCCCGTGACCACAAGAATGTCCGTTACAGCAGTTTGTGGACTTTTGCCAAACAAGATCTCCGTTTACTGATCTTTTTTTTAGTAATTGCAGGTTTTATTGGTCTCGGGATCGAACAGTTCTGGATCTGTATTTTTATTGGCTTTCTGGCGTTTTTCGCCACCCAAATGCGCTCCCTCTATCTGGTCAATGACTGGATTGCCAACCGTCCCTATGATGTTCCCCCCAATTTGCATGGCATTTGGGGGGCTTTATTATTTAATGTCTACCGCTCGCAGCGTCAGGAACGTATTGTCCAGGCCGAAATGGTCGGGCTGATTGACCGCGCTCAGTCGTCACTAGTGGCCCTGGCCGAAGCGGTAGTGCTGATTGATGATAACCATCAGATCGAATGGTGGAACCCGGCAGCAGAGCGCCTGCTCGGCATTCAGCCACTGGATCGTGGTCGCAATATTTTAACCATTTTGCGCCAACCGGCATTTATTGAATATTTTCATCATATTGATCAGGCACCAGATGGCTTGAAAATCAAATCGACCGTGCTGGATGAACACTATGTGCAGGTCAAAATGACCCGCTTTGGTGGCGAAAGCCGCCTGCTGGTGGCACATGACATGACCCGGATGCACAATCTGGAACAGATGCGCAAAGACTTTGTCGACAATATCTCGCACGAATTACGCACCCCGCTGACCGTACTGAGTGGCTATATTGAAACCTTTACCGACCAGGAAGACATGAATCCGCGCTGGAAACGTGCCTTTGAACAGATGCAGTCGCAAACCCGGCGTATGAATGCGCTGGTCAATGACCTGCTGCTGCTGTCGCGTCTGGAAAATGAAAAGACCATTGCTAAAAACCAGATTATTGACATGCCAAGTCTGATGAACCAGCTGTTTGATGATGCGCATGCCTACAATATTGATTATGGCCATACCCTGAATCTGGATATCGACAGTCATTGCGACCTGATTGGCTCCGATATGGAACTGGCCAGTGCCTTTAGCAATTTAATTACCAACGCCATCAAATACACCCCGAAAGGCGGCACCATTACCATTGGCTGGCATGATGATGGCGAGCATGGCTATTTTAGCGTGCAGGACACCGGCATCGGCATTGATCCGAAACACCTGCCGCGTCTAACCGAACGTTTTTATCGGGTAGATAGCGCGCGTAGCCGTCAGACCGGCGGTACCGGTTTAGGGCTGGCCATCGTCAAGCATGTCTTGATGCAGCACAATGCCCATTTAGAAGTCGAGTCCAAAGAAAATAGCGGCTCAACCTTTAAGGCCGTCTTTCCCAAAGAACGGCTGTATAGCCTTTAAACCGAATACCCATAAAAATGCCCGGATTAATCCGGGCATTTTTCATTTCAATACAAACAGCTTAGAGGCGATGACCCATGGCTTTGCCCATTTCCACCAGAGAATTGGCCTGATACTGCGCATCCCACTGCATTTTATCCTGTTCAAATAAAATCACTGCGGTAGAACCGAGATAGAAACGGCCTAATTCGGCGCCTTTTTCCAGGAACAGGTCATGCTGGTTCAGCTCCAAACGGCCCGATGGTTTGACCTTGCCGGTGGCAACCGTTTCAATACCGGCCACAATCATGGCACCCACCAGCACCACCGCCATCCGGCCCATCTCGGTATCAAACAGGCAGACCATGCGTTCATTACGGGCAAACAGTCCCGGAATATGTTCTGCCGTGGTCTGGTTCACTGAAAACAGCTCGCCCGGTACATACAGAGTTTCAGTTAAGGTACCGGCAAATGGCATATGCACCCGGTGATAATCCCGCGGTGATAAATACACGGTGGCAAACTGGCCATTTTTAAATGGCTCGGCCAGCTGCGGATCGGCAATCAGGTTTTCAACCGTAAAATTCTGGCCTTTGGCCTGAAAAATTGCACCATCTTCAATTTTACCCAGCTGGGAAATCGCGCCATCAGCCGGAGAAACAATGCTGTTCGGATCGGCATCGACCACACGCACCCCATCTTTTAAGGCACGGGTAAAGAATTCATTAAAGGATTTGAATTTCAGGGCATTGCCTTGCTCGGCAATCGACATATCAATTCCGTACTGCATTTTAAATGCCTGAATTACTGCATTTTTCACCATCGGGTGTTCACTGGCAGCAATTTTACCCACCACACGAGACAACTGGTGCTGGGGTACCACGCGCTGGGCCTGAATAAATAATTGTTTTTTTAAACGAGATGTGAGGCTCAAGACGGCAACTCTCCGGTAATGATAGGACTGTCGAGGCGATTGCCCCATTCACTCCACGCACCTGCATACGCCCGGATTGGCCAACCCAGTAAACGGCCCAGAATATAGGCCAGACCGGAACGATGATGAGACTGGCAGTACACCACCACCGGTTGGCTTAAATCAAAGCCAAGTTGTTCCAGACGTTGCTGCGTGCGTTCTAGCGGATGCAATTTTAAATGATTTTCGCGGTCAAGGGCAGTACTCCACTCGAAATGTCGGGCGCCCGGCATGTGACCGCCGCGTCGCGCCGCCAGTCGCTGTCCGCTATATTCTTCTGCAGTGCGGCAATCCCAGAGTTGCAGTTCAGCACTTTGTACCTGCTCTAATAACGCATCATATTGAATTTGATACTGATCATTCAGCTGTACCGGCACCAAATGCTCAACCGGCGCAAAGCTCGGCAGCTCCGACGAGGTCGGCAGACCGGCCGCCAGCCAGGCATGAATCCCGCCATTGAGCAGGCTAGTGTTTTCAAAACCTAAACAATGTAAATTCCACAGCAAACGCCCGGCCCAGGCTCCGCCTTCATCGTCATAGGCCACCACATGATGCTCAGGGGAAATATTTAAATAGCGGATCAGTTCTTCCAGGCCGTCCTGCTCCGGCAATAAACCCGAAGCATACTCTTCCTGACGCAGCAATAGTTTTGGCTTTACATGTAGCGCATGTGGAATATGCAGCTGTTCATAGACCGAGTTGCGGCTTAAATCGACAATACGTAATTTTTCACTGCCTAAATAGGGCACCAGGTCTTCGGCTTCAATCAACAGACCGAAATTGATCGTGGCATCATTCATCGTGGTTGTATGTTTTATCACTATCCTTGTCCCTGATGTTAGCACAAGTCATTTTTAGGATTATCCTGAATTTCTGCATTCCTTGCGCAGAAACATGGATAGAGGTCAACCCGCCACCAGGGAGAGGACGAGGTCCAGCCTTTGCACTGGACCTGGCCTGTATTTTTGCTTATTCCTGAATATCAAACACCTGACGCAAATAAGCGAGGAAGGTGTCGTTGTCGGTCATGGTTTTGCCCGGACTGTCGGAAATTTTGGCCACCGACTGACGGTTACATTCCACCAGCTTTAACACAATATTCAGCGGAGTTTGTCCCATATCATTGGTTAGGTTGGTGCCAATCCCGAAACTGACCTGAAAGCGGTCTTTAAAGTAGTTGTGTAGCGCCCAGGCTTTTTCCAGGGTCAGGCCATCACTAAAGGTCAGCATCTTGGTTTTACTGTCAATTTTCAGCTTTTTATAATGGGCATAGGCTTTGTCGCCCCAGCTATACGGATCGCCACTGTCATGGCGCAGGCCATCAAACAGTTTGGCAAAATACAGGTCAAAATCACGCAGAAAGGCATCCATCCCGACCACATCGGTCAGGGCAATCCCCAAGTCACCCCGATATTCCTGTACCCAGGTTTCCAGTGCCGCTTTCTGGAAGTCGCGTAAACGCACATCCAGCGCCTGAAAGGCCTGTAAAAATTCATGCGCCATGGTGCCAATTGGAGTAATGCCAAGCTGTTTGGCCAGCAGCACATTGCTGGTGCCGCGGAATACGCCCGGCGCGGCGGCATTAATCTGCTGCACCACATGCTTTTGCCAGGCAAAGCTGTAACGGCGGCGTGTACCAAAATCCGAAACCAGAAATGGCGGATCTTCCGGATTCTGCTCGGCGGCATATTGCTGCACCAAGGCCACTTTGGCCTGTAGACGGCGTTCACCTTCGGCCAGCACCTCGTCACTGCGAATACGGCTGAAATACAGCTCATTAACAATGGCTAGCACAAAAATCTCGAACATCATGGCCTGAACCATCGGGCCTTCTACCACAATATCCAGACGCCCTTCACTGTCGATGCCGGCACGAATAAAACGGCGTTTGAGCTGGAACAGCTCCAGATAATCCACAAAATCACTTTTGATAAAACGCAAGCTGCGTAAATACTGTAGTTCATCTTCTTTAAATTTCAGCTGGCACAGCAGATCAAGCTGATGGTTCAGATCATCCAGGATATCCGTGAGTGGATAAACCGTATCTTCAAGATTACGGCAACGGAAATGATAAAGACTGTGCGTTTGCGGAAACTTGTGTAATACCACTTGTAACATGGTGAATTTGTACAAGTCAGTATCAAGCAGGGATTGGATGATTGGCGCCATAACTTAGGAAATATCGCTGTGCTTATCTTTGCATTAAAGCATAAAAAGCCCTGCAATATTGCAGCAATTACATACAGCCAAGAGAAATATAGACCAAAGTACTGCTGTAAATAACAGCCTATTTATCTGCTTTTGTTTTAGGTTTTTCTGTTTCTTGGATGATTTTCTGTAGCTGTTTTTCCTGGCCAATCACTTTAGCAAATTCAGCCGTGGTTTTTTGTCCGGCCTTTTTGGCTTGGGCATCACAATCCACCTGACGCAGCTGCTTGGCAATGGCAAATTCCATTTTGAACAAGGCCCCCATTAAAGCGGTATTGCCGCGGTTGTCTCGGGCACAGCGGTCTGCACCATGTTTCAACAAGGTCGTAACAATACTCTGGTGACCATAATAGGTCGCCATCATCAGCGGGGTATAACCGTCTTTATTGCGCACATCGACCGGAAAGCCATGCTTTAAAAATTCGTTGATAACTTCGCTATTACCAATTTTGGCCGCAGCGAAGAACAGGTCGACCAATTCCTGTTGTGAAGTCATCTGAACGCTTGCCACAGTTTTCGCAGGGGAGACATTCTTCACTTCAGCAGCAGTTGCGAATGCGCAACTGAAGGCAAGAATACTGGCTAAAAATGCTTCTGGCATAACTTTCATGATGAACTCCAACAGAAATCGAAAAGAAAATTTCAGTCACTCAGGATTCAATTCACCTGAGATGAGATAGAAACAGAGTGCCTGTAAAACTCCCCCTAGGGTGCAGGAAAGGTTTGGAGTTTTACAGGACTTTTCGGAGGTGATGCGCTATACCCTAGTCACCAGTTCCTCAAGACCAATCGAGATTAGTCTTTTAATTTTGCAGCTTTAGCTTTAACCGTCGCCAGGTTACCGTTCACCGCTTTGGTCATACGGGTACCGTAGTCTGCATCTGCCTTGTAGAAATAAGACAACATGATGTGCTTGGTTTCTGAATCTTTCACTGCACCTAAGTCAGCAGCCAGGTTCATGATCAGGTCATCTTTCTCTTTAGCTGTGTATGAACGGTACAGCTCACCTGCCTGCTTGAAGTTCTGCTCTTTCACGCCAATTTGCTGTACATGACCAGATAATGGTGTTTGTACCGCACGTGCTTTTTCAGTGGCAGCTTTTGGCTCTTTACGGCTTGGCTCATAGTTCACATCTGAGTCACGCTCAGATACATTCATGTAGCCATCCTGGTTATTGTTGTTCACATTTACCACTGGACGGTTGACTGGAATCTGCTGATGATTTGCACCCAGACGGTACATTTGTGTATCTGAATAAGAGAAGATACGGCCTTGTAACAGACGGTCTTCTGATGGCTCGATACCTGGAACCAGGTTACCTGGCGCAAATGCTGACTGTTCAGTTTCATTGAAGAAGTTCTTCGGCATACGGTTCAGGGTCAAGGTACCGACTTTAGTTTCTGGAACCAGCTCAGTTGGCCAGATTTTAGTTGGATCTAGCGGATCGAAATCAAACTTGCCCAGGTCTTTAGGATCAAGCACCTGAATATACAGATCCCATTTCGGGAAGTTACCTGCATAGATGTTGTTATAAAGATCATTGGTCAAATGGTTGAAATCTTTACCTTGCTGCTCAGCCGCTTCTTTCACGTTCAAGCCCTTCACGCCTTGTTTAGAACGGAAGTTGAATTTCACGTACTTGTATTCGCCTTTGTCGTTATACAGTTTGTAAGCGTGAACCCCAAAACCGTCCTGTTCGCGGTAGCTGGTTGGAACACCTTGCTTGCCGTATACATAGGTCAGCATGTTGGTTGCCCATGGCTGGCTCGACAAGAAATCAAACACACGGTTGGCATCTTGTACGTTAGTCACCGGGCTTGGCTTCATGGCATGAATGAAGTCTGGGAATTTGATCGCATCACGGATAAAGAAGACCGGTGTCTGGTTACCGACCAAGTCCCAGTTACCTTCTTGTGTGTAGAACTTCACTGCGAAACCATGTGGGTCACGTAGGGTCTCTGGTGAGCCTTTACCATGAATTACGGTAGAGAAACGTAGGAAAACTGGAGTTTTAGTACCGGCTTTGAACAATGAAGCAAGGGTCAGATCAGATAGGTCTTTGGTTGCAACGAATTCACCATAGGCACCCGTACCACGCGCATGTACCACACGCTCAGGAATACGCTCACGACCAAAACGTTGTAATTTTTGAACTAATTGTACATCTTGAAGTAAAACGGAACCATTTGGACCAGCAGTGATCGAGTTCTGGTTATCCCCCACTGGCGCGCCGTTATCTTTAGTTAATGGGGCAGCTTGTGCGGCTGTGACAGTTGCAAGCATTGCAACCAGTAATGAACGCTTAAACATTTCTAAATCTCTCAATTTATTACCTTTCCTGCATGGGCTAAGATAGTCGAGAGTAAAAAATAGATAAAACAGATAATTTTTATAAATTCAATCGTGTTTTTAGATTATTTAAAATATTATCAAATATAGTCAATAGATTAGAATACATTTTAAGCAGAGCTAATCTGCAGACTTGCTGCGGTTCTTGTACAATGCACATAATTTTCAGTTTTTGAGTCAAATATGCGCGCATTATTACAGCGAGTGCTAGAAGCCAAAGTCGTTGTTGAGGGTGAAACAACCGGAGAAATTCAGCACGGTATCTTGGTCTTTTTAGGGATTGGTAAGGAAGATACCCTAGAAAAAGGCCAGAAGCTGATTGATAAAATCCTGAAATACCGTTTCTTTGATGATGAACAGGGAAAAATGGGCTGGAACGTTGCCCAGGCGGGCGGTGGTTTATTGCTGGTTTCACAGTTTACCCTGATGGCCCAAACCCAAAAAGGTTTACGTCCTGACTTCGGTCCGGCCATGCCACCGGCTGAAGCAAAAGCCTTGTATGAACAGCTGGTTGAATATGCACAAAGCCAGTTTGATCATGTACAAACTGGTATTTTTGCCGCCGACATGAAAGTGCATCTGATCAATGACGGGCCGGTGACCTTTCAGCTGGAAATTGAATAAGTCTCTACCGGGTGCATAAAAAAAGGTCTTCCACTGGAAGACCTTTTTCTTGGGCGTTTCGACGCAGCAATCAGATTGATTTGCCGGTTTTCTGCTTAATAAACTGACGCGCCATTTTAATTTTTTCTTTGACCGGTTTTGGCAACTTTGGTGGTACCAGTTTCGCGACCTGGTTAAACCAGACCAGCAGACCAAAATCACCTTCCATTTTAATGGTGCCATTTTGCATGCCGGTCATAAAGGCAGTCGGATCGCCTTTCATCAGGGTTTTCACGCCCTGCTCGCTGTCGGCGAACTGCAAAATAAAATCGGCTTTTTCAGCATCACCCGACACGGTATCAATGTCGCCATTATTGACAATAATCTGACGGGCAAAACCGGTATCGGTACCAATTTGGATGCGGAACTGACGCTCATGAACCAACTCAATAAATTTAGGGCTGGTACGGGCAAGCTGCTTCATACGCAAAGCCAAACCTGTCACGAGTAAATCAAGCGGATCCGTGCTGACATCAACCAGAGGGAGTTTCACGACAGGAATTGAGGAAAGTTTCATGACGTCCGGGCCTATTGTAATTGTTGGGTTAGATTGCTTTTCATCCTACCATAAACAGCTGATTTTTCAGCAAGGCTTTGTATAACAATCATTATCGAAAGTAAAAAAAAATGTACATGACTGTACATTTTTTGGACGTTTTATCTGTATAGACTTAACGGCTGGAATACTGCTGCTGGTCATCTTCATACACTGGGGTATGTTCGATATAACGTCTTTTGGCCAATGCACGCTCTGCACGACGGTCTTCGCGTAGCAGAAGCAATGTCACAACAATCATCGCCAGGGTTAATGCAGACAGATAGCTGTAGGTCACAGGCAGTTCAAAAACAGTTTGTACGCTAAAACGGACCGTTTCTAAAATGCCCCAAAATGCCATACCGGCCAACATGAAGCTTAACCAACGACGATAAGGCGAAAAGAAAACAGCAATCAAAGCAGCCGCTACCAAGCTCAAGCCGACTATAGTTGCTAAATTCGCTGTTAACATAAAAACCTCCGTCCAAAAATGGATGTGGATCTTGTCGAGTCCCCATGCCATCTTCAATACTTGTAAATGAATGGCAAGGCCAATTTCAAATCTATGGAAGCATTATGAGTAGTTTTCTGGATAAAAAAAGACTTAAATTTTGACCACGCGACACACATTGTCGCAATATTATATTGTCATTACACTTTTTTAATTTTAAAGATTTCTGAAGATAAGGCTACTCCTTCTTTCGCGTGTCATTACAAAAAAACAACCTGCAAAACTGCCCTGAAAATATTTTTTTCGATGTTTTTAAAGCAGATTTCGATTCAGTCAAAAAATGAACATTTGCCCTTGTTCACTGATTTTGCATAAAAAAAGCGCAGCCCTTATGCTGCGCTTGATTCAACCTGTGATGTGCTTAAGCCCGGTTCAGGTCTTTATCATGGACACCTAATAGATACAAAACACCATCCAAGCCAACGCTGGAAATCGCCTGATTGGCATTTTCACGTACCAGCGGTTTGGCACGGAAAGCAACCCCCAGACCGGCAATGGATAGCATTGGCAGGTCATTGGCACCATCACCTACCGCAATGGCCTGCTCCAGAGAAATACCCATTTTCTCGGCCAGTTCACGCAGCAACAGGGCTTTACGCGCACCATCCACAATATGGCCTTTCACTTCACCGGTCACTACGCCATGCTCGACATCCAGAATATTGGCATGTACTTCATCAATCCCCAGCTTGTCCTGCAGATATTCGGCAAAGTACTGGAATCCGCCCGATAGAATCGCAGTGCGATAGCCCAGGGCTTTTAAGGTCGAAATCAGACGCTCGGCGCCTTCAGTCACGGTTAAACGCTCGGCGATTTTTGGCAGAACCGACGCATCCAGACCTTTTAGCAAGGCCACACGGGCACGGAAACTTTGCTGGAAATCCAGCTCGCCCTGCATGGCACGCTCGGTAATTTCAGCCACTTGTGCACCGACACCGGCTTCAATCGCCAGTTCGTCAATCACTTCCTGCTCAATTAAGGTTGAGTCCATGTCAAAGCAGACCAAACGACGGTTACGGCGATAAGCATTGTCTTCCTGTACCGCGACATCGACGCTTAGCGCGTTGGACAGGCTTAAACAGGCGGCACGCATGGCTGCGGCATCGAGCATCTGACCGCTTAAACCAAACTGCACACAGGCACGTTTTGGCCCCTGGCTGGAACCATCTGCTGCCGGACGGCCAGACAGACGGGTCACGGTCTCAATATTGAAACCCTGGCTGGATACAATTTGTGTTACTGCCTGCAGATGAGAGGCATTGAGTTCTGGCGCCAAAGCCGTCACGATGTAACGAGTACGGCCACCTTCATTGACCCATTGTTCATACTCTGTTGCAGAGATCGGTTTAAAGCGCACAGTTAAGCCAATATCATGTGCTAAAATCAGGATCTCTTTCATGGCTAATGCGGTAGCCGTCTGGTCATCTGATGAGACGACAATACCTAAAGTCAACTGGTTATGAATGACCGCCTGACCGACATCTAAGATTTGTAAGGAATGAGCGGACAGAACCTGCATTAATCGAGTAAACTGATTCGGTTGGTCAGGTCCTAAAAATGATATAAGAATGATTTCTCGCATGAATTGACTCGGGTCTGAGCTACAACTATTGTTAGAATCATAATCGAAATTAAGTAGAATTACTTTGGAAGTTTACGTTGAATGCGCCTAGACAAGGGCTATTTGCTAGCCTACTGACCATAAGTTTTGCCTTGCATACCTTTTTACTGGTACTGGCAACGACTCACCAGCTCAATGAAAATCGGGCCAGTCAAGGCCAGCTGATCACCAGCCAGCTGGTCACAGACAGCCTGTCCGAGCTGGAACCGGCCAATACCGTTTCACTGGCACTTCTGGCCGATCGTTATGCCACCAACCCGAGTATTGCCTCAATTCGCATTCTGAATACCAACAATCAGGTGCTGGCCACCGGTGGCCTGGCCAAAACCCGTCAGGGTGAAGTCTTTGTACGCGATGCGCTGCAAAACGAAAAGAAAGTCGGCACCATTGAAGTGACCCTGGTCAAACCAAGTATTGGCGAAATTCTGCGTACCCAGTGGATGGCGATTCTCAGTTCGCTGTTTATTCATGCCCTGCTGTGGCTGGCCTATCGTGCGATTGCCCGTCCAAGCCGTTCAGAATATCTGGCGCGTATCAACAATGAATCGCGTCTGAAACACGAAATCCAGAATCTGACCCAGGCACTGGAGCAGGAAAAACACAATACCGCATTGGCGATTGCACAGGCGCAGCAACAGGCCAAAGCCGCACCAAAACTGAAAGAAAACAAACCGGCCCCGGTTGATCAGCATACAATTTCGTTAAACATCCAGTTCTATGATCCGAAACAGTTGATGGATACGGTCAACAAAACCGTTTCGGTGCCGTATTTTAATCTATGCCAGATTTTCCTGAACAAGAGCATCGAGCTGTGTGTGCAGCACTATAAACTTAGCCAGCAGGATATCACCACGGTACAACCATTCCATGAAGATGGCGCCACCTTAAGCATGTCGGCCGATAAACCGAATGCGGCACCGTGTCTGGCGATGATTGGCACCGTGTTCCAGCTGCTGTCTGAAGTGCTGTATAAACGCTACCGTGAAGAAAAACGCTTTGTGCTGCAAACCCGCAGTGCACTGTCCAGCCCGGTCGATGCCATGCAGCTGTCTTCGGTGCAGGCGGCAGAACGCTTGGTCAGCCAGCTGTCAGCTAAGGAAAATGCGGTGCATTTACCGCATGAATTACTGAAAACCCTGTCCGATCATTATGAACTGGTCAGTATGCCAAACCCGACCAATGTGCTGACCCGGCATGCCTATATGGTCAATGGCATGGACAGTGAAGCGGCCGAACTGGCCCAGCAGTTAAGAACTGAAATTTTACGTGGCAAGCACTCTAAAGCGTCTTAAGACGCAGCAGCCGCTGTCGTCTGATCAAAATCCTGACCCGTGTCAGGATTTTTTGATAGAGGCTTAGAGTTTGAGGAGCTTTTTTTGCAGTAAATAGGCCTGTGCACTGTGCAGGGGCTGTTCCGGTTCCGGCTGCACTTTCTGCCAGTGGCCATCGGACTGCAATTCCCAGGCATTCTGGTTGTCATTTAAATAGCTGCGTAAACCATCTTCGACAATACATTTCTTGATCTTGCTGTCCAGAATCGGGAAACAGGTTTCAACCCGTGAGAACAGGTTACGTCCCATCCAGTCAGCGCTGGCACAGAACAGTTTTTTCTCGCCGCCATGTTCAAAATAATAGACGCGGGTATGTTCCAGGAAACGACCGACAATCGAACGCACCCGGATATTGTCTGACATGCCCGGCACTTGGGGAATCAGGCAGCAAATCGAACGGATAATCAGATCAACCTGCACCCCGGCCTGCGAGGCACGGTATAGCGCCGCAATCAGTTGTGGCTCGGTCAGGGCATTGACTTTAATCATGATCTGCGCGGCTTTGCCGGCCTGGGCAAATTCAATTTCCTGTTCAATCAGTTTCAGCAGTTCAGTGTGCAGGGTGAACGGCGCATGCAGCAGGTTTTTCAGTTTGGCCATTTTGCCCATGCCGGTCAGTTCCTGGAACATGCGGTGCACATCTTCACAGATATCCGGCTGGGTGGTCATCAGGCCGTAGTCGGTGTACATGCGCGCATTGCCGGCATGGTAGTTACCGGTGCCCAAGTGCACATAACGCACCAGCTGGTCCTGCTCGCGGCGTACCACCAGAATCATTTTGGCATGGGTTTTATAGCCGACAATGCCATACACCACTACCGCACCGGCTTCCTGCAGCACGTTGGCAACCATGATATTGGATTCTTCGTCGAAGCGGGCACGCAGTTCAATGACCGCAGTGACTTCCTTGCCATTACGCGCCGCTTCAGCCAGTACCTGCACAATTTCCGAGTCCGGACCACTGCGATACAGGGTCTGTTTAATTGCCAGCACATGCGGATCTTTGGCCGCTTCTTTGAGCAGGCTGATCACCGGCTGAAAAGAATCAAACGGATGATGCAGCAATACATCCTGCTTTTTCAGCACCTCAAAAATTGGTTTCTGCTTGCGAAATACCGGCGGAATCACCGGACTAAAAATCGGATATTTCAGTTCCGGACGGTCAAAACTGGTGGTGAGACGCGACAGGTTAATCGGGCCACTGGTCTGATACAGCTGCTGCTGATCCAGATCAAACTCATCTAGCAAGTAGTCAATAATACTCTGCGGGCAGTCATCTTCAATTTCCAGACGCACCGCACGACCAAAACGGCGTGATGACAGCTCATCTTTTAAGGCCACCGCCAGATCATCGACATCTTCCGACAGAATCAGGTCGGCATTTCGGGTGACACGAAAAGCATAGCAGCCGGTGGCTTTCATGCCTGGGAACAGGTCATTGATATGCTGCTGGATAATTGCCGTCAGGAAAATCTGTTCCTCCCCTTCCCCGGCCACTTCAGGCGGCAAGGTAATTAAGCGCGGCAAGGAACGTGGGGCTGGCACAATCGCCATTTCAATTTCACGGCCAAAGGCATCCTTACCTTCCAGACTGACAATAAAGTTCAGGCTTTTATTGACCAGTCGCGGAAACGGATGTGACGGGTCCAGACTGATTGGGGTCAGTACCGGCTGGACCTGTTTGGCAAAATACTGGGCAATCCAGGGTTTATGCTTGTCCTGAATTTGTGGATATTGGATAAAACGAATCCCGGCCTGCTGCAACTGCGGCAGAATGTCCTGATTTAAGGTGCGATATTGCAGCTCGACCGCCGCATGAATTTCTTCAGATAACTGTGCCAGCACCAGTTCGGTCGGAATTGCATCCGGAGTGCGGGTCAGGGCATTTAAATCCAGCTGTTTCATTAAACCCGCCACGCGGATTTCAAAAAACTCATCCAGATTTCGGGAAAAAATAATCAGAAAGTTTAAGCGTTCCAGCAGCGGCAGACGCTCATCCAGCGCTTGGGCCAATACCCGTTGATGGAACTCGAATAATGCCAGTTCCCGATTGAAATAGGTCATGGATGAATGCTGAAAATCGCTCATATCTCACTCTATGCTGTCTTACAACAGTCTGTTTGTGCCGCCTCTGTGAGGGCATCTTAGAAATTGAATATGACAGTTGTGTTACAAAAATGACCAAATGATGAAAATTAGCCCAAATTTGTTCAAAATAAAAATCTGTTTTTTATCATTTTTTTGTTTTTTTATCTAATTAAAAAGACAGCATATTCAATATACTAAGGCATCCTTGCCTTGATGACAGCCGGATGACAGCTGTCCTTTATTGGCGCTGCCGGCTGGCCCAATAGGTGGCCAGTGCCGGTCCAGAAATATTGTGCCATAAACTGAAGATGGCGCTCGGCACGGCGGTCACCGGAGACGCGGCAAAATGCACCGCCGCCAAGGCCACGCCCAAGCCAGAATTCTGCATTCCGACTTCAATCGACACCGCTTTACTGTCGGCATAGGGCAATTTAAATAAACGCGCTGCCCAGAAACCAAGTAAATAGCCCAGGCCATTGTGCAGCATCACCACCGCTAAAATCAGCAAGCCGCTTTCCAGAATCTGTGCCCGGCTGCCGGCGATAATTGCCGCGACAATGGCAACAATCGCCACCACCGAAACCAGTGGCATCAGGGTAATGGAACGCTCTACCTGGGTTTTAAACAGCGCGCGTAGCAGCAGGCCCAGCACAATCGGGAACAGCACCACCTGTAAAATCGAGCTCAGCATGGACCAGGCATCAATTTCAATCCACTGACTGGCCAGCACAAAGAAAATCGCCGGGGTCAGTAGCGGCGCCAGCAAGGTCGACACCGAAGTACAGGCCACCGATAAGGCGGTATTGCCTTTGGCCATATAGGTAATTACATTGGAAGCTGTACCACCCGGACAGCAGCCAACCAGAATCACCCCAATGGCAATTTCCGCCGGTAACCGGAATAAGGCACATAACAGATAGGCCAACAGCGGCATCACCATAAACTGCGCGGCCACGCCAATCGCGACTGCTTTCGGGCTTTGCAGCACGCCTTTAAAATCCTGCAGTGACATGGTCATGCCCATACCAAACATGATGATGCCAAGCATCCAGGTGATATAGGCTTTTAACCAGACAAAAGCCTCTGGCTGATACATGGCAATCACGGCAAATAGCAGCACCCACAGGGCAAAAGTTTTCTGTACAAACTGGCTAAAACCTAACACCATAGACCTCGGCACGTTCTGAATGAATGATTCGGGCCAATCAGGCCAGGCTTGGCTGTGCAGCAGGCTGTAACAGGCCCAACACATCTTTGCTATAGACCCGTTTTACCCCATGCGCTAGCATCTCCTGCCAGGCATGTTGCAATGAACCTTTCAGGTCTATGCCTTTGCTGGCATCGGCAATGACAAAGGTATTAAAGCCCAGCTTGCAGGCATCTATGGCGGTCCAGGCCACGCAAAAATCGGTGGCAATGCCGGTAATAAACACCGTGTCGATACCACGCGCTTTTAAATAGCCAGCGAGACCGGTGGTGGTTTTCTGATCCGCTTCCATAAAGGCCGAATAGCTGTCAATTTGTGCATGAAAACCTTTACGGATAATCAGCTGCGCCTGCGGCAAGTCCAGTGCCGGATGCAGTTCGGCATCGGCTGTGCCCTGGACGCAATGTGCCGGCCACAGCACCTGCTCGCCATATTCCAGCATCACCACTTCATACGGCTGTTTGCCCGGATGATTGTCGGCAAAAGAAATATGATTCTGCGGATGCCAGTCCTGGGTCAGGACAATATTGTCGAAGACCTGCCCCAGCTGGTTAATGATCGGAATAATCTGATCGGCATCAGCGACGGCCAAATTACCGCCCGGTGTAAATCCATTTTGTACATCTACTACGATCAATGCCGTCTGCGCTTGCATAACACCTATCCATGTTTCGCTTATTGTCAGCGTCCTAGCATATACCAAATGGATGGTTTTGTTGCAGCGGAATCATTGGACTGTACGGTGAAAACAAAACAGCCCGCATATGCGGGCTGTCTGAAGGGGTCGTTACAATGCGTGTTTAGTTTTGAATACGACGCACCAGCAGTAACATAAAGATGGCAGAGATCACGATACATGGAATCGCGGCAGAGATCACCCCTGCTGCACCAAAGCCAGCCGTTAACAGTGAACCGGCAATCGCAGGCCCAAGCATCGCACCAACACGGCCCACGGCAGACGCCACACCAATACCGGTACCACGCACTTCAGTTGGATACACAATACCACCGAAGGCATACAGTACACCCTGACAGCCAATGACGAATGCACCCACCAGCGCAGAGGCCAGATACATTTGAGTTAATGAACCTGCAGCGTTCAGTGCCAGCAGACCGGCCAGAATACCGCCATACATCA
Organism: Acinetobacter sp. YH12132; assembly: GCF_013418645.1. Lineage (NCBI taxonomy): Bacteria > Pseudomonadati > Pseudomonadota > Gammaproteobacteria > Moraxellales > Moraxellaceae > Acinetobacter > Acinetobacter sp. YH12132. The sequence continues at coordinate 41,619 of NZ_VPBR01000006.1, read as the reverse complement.
ACAGAATGACATAGGCTTTTTTCCAGCGATCGGTCAGCATACCCAAAATAACGGTACCAATCGTCGCGCTGACCATAAAGTAGAACTGTGCAGTTGCGCCTTCTTTACGCGAGAAGCCCAGTTCCTGGAACAGCGACGGTAACCAGCTCAGCATGATGTACACCACCATCAGGGTGAAGAAATAGCTGACCCAGATGAACATGGTACGGAGCAGGTTGTTCGAGTTAAACAGATCCTTAAACGAACCTTGTGGCGTAGCTTCTGCTGTCGTATTCTTCGCAGCCTGATCTTTGGCTTTTAAATATTCCTTCGATTCTGGCAATAACCACATCATCACTGGAATGACGATAATCGGTAATAAACCGCCCAGGTAGAAAATGTTTTTCCAGTTAGAACCGAAATCGGTACTGGCAATTAACGATAAAATCGCAGCACCGACTGGCATACCACAGTACATCAGACCTACGGCACGGCCACGGTTTTGTGGTGATACCGCTTCAGAGGCCAGCGTAATCAGAATTGGCATGGCTGCACCCAGACCGGCACCGGCCAGGAAACGTACCGCCAGCAATGAGTTAAAGCTGTTGACCCATACGGTACATAAAGTAAAGACCGCAAACACGGCAGTCGACCAGATTAGCACCTGTTTACGGCCAATACGGTCTGCCACGCGTCCACCAACCAGTGCACCAGGCAATAAGCCCAGAATCCCTGCACTAAAAAACACCCCCAATTGCGAGCTATCGAGGCCAAAATGCTCACGGATACCAGCTGCGGCAATACCTGCTGCCTGGATATCCAAGCCTTCAATGACCGCAATCAAGAAACAGATGGCTACTGTCACAATCGCATGTCGATTATCTGATCTTTCCATTGGAGAATCCTTGTTTCAATCAGTGTTTATAAAAGGTTAAGGCCGCCATCATCTATGAGGATGTCCTTTGAATTAACTACCAATAAGTGGAATAAAGCGCTGGTCTGGCAAAAAATTAATAGACATTTCTTATTTTAAGACACGCAAACATATAGTTTTAGAAAGACTTAATTGAGGCATATCAATTTAAAAAAACATTAAAATCCATATAAATATCAACGATTACAAACAAACAAACAGTCAAAATTATTATTTTCATTTAGATCTGAAAAAAATCATTCAGTAAAGTTTTAAGCAGGAAATGGCATTAAAAAAAAGCCTGTTCAAATAATTTTCAGGTCTAGTTTAAGTGTTTTTTTATCTTAATTCCGACCCTTTTACCTGGTTTTCACAGCTTTTTACTGCTTTTTCCAGGCAAAATTGCTGTCCGGACAGCTTCTATAGGCCTGTGCTTACTCACCAGTTCATTCTAAAGTCGAAGATGAACCGGAACTGCTGTAAAAGCACCAACTTATGCCTTATACCGGACTGTTTTGAGCAGCGGATAAAGTTGATATTGGCTTTGACTTACGGATATTGTTCTGACACACTGAATCAGTCATAATTTGCATAAGCATTATTCAATCATGACTTATTGAATTCTGACTCAAATCAAAATACTGCAACCATCCACGTTTTCTGTTTCTACGAACTTTTGTGGATGGAAAAATAGGATATTTTTTCAAAATGACTCAGCAAGCACAGACCATTCAAGGCTCAATTGTCGCAATCGTCACCCCAATGTTAGAAGATGGCAGCGTAGATTGGAAAGGTCTCGAGAAGCTGGTTGAGTGGCACATAGAACAAGGCACGAACAGTATTGTGGCCGTGGGCACGACAGGTGAAGCCTCTACATTAAGCATGGCTGAACATACACGTGTGATTAAAGAAATCATTCGCGTGGCCAACAAACGTATCCCGGTGATTGCTGGTACTGGTGCAAACTCAACGCATGAAGCGATCGAACTGACCAGAGAAGCCAAAGAACTCGGCGCCGATGCCGCACTTCTCGTCACGCCATATTATAACAAGCCAACCCAGGAAGGGTTATATCAGCATTATAAGACTATTGCCGAAGCAGTGGATCTGCCACAAATCCTGTATAACGTTCCGGGCCGTACTGGCGTCGACATGTCCAACGAAACAGTGATTCGTCTGGCCGACATTCCACAAATTGTGGGCATTAAAGATGCCACTGGCGATGTACCACGTGGCCGTGAATTACTGGCCGGTCTGGCGGGTAAAGACATGACTGTCTATTCAGGTGATGATGCCACTGCCTATCAGTTAATGCTGGCTGGTGCCAAAGGCAATATCTCGGTTACGGCCAATGTGGCACCAAAAGTCATGAGCGAAGTTTGTGCCGCAGCCATTGCCGGCGACAATGACAGCGCTGAAGCACGTAACAATACAGTTGCAAATTTACACAATATTCTATTTTGTGAATCAAACCCAATTCCGGTGAAATGGGCACTTCATGAAATGGGCTTAATTGGTACCGGCATCCGCCTGCCATTAACGCCACTTGCAGAACAATATCGCGCACCGTTACGTGAAGCTTTACAGGCTTCGGGTGTCATTTAATAAGAGCACAATATTATGCAATTACGTTTTGGTTTAATCGCTGCACTTTCAGTGGTAAGTTTGGCAGGTTGTAGTTCTTTAGCCATCAGCAATGGCTCTCTGGATTATAAAGACACCACCACCCTTGCGCCCTTACAATATCCTGAAGGTGCTGTGGCCCGACCAGCAACGCCATTGTATCCTGCACCAACGGTTGACCCACTGGCCATTGAACATGCACCGAAGCTGGAAAACAGCCGTGGCAACCGTTTCGCACTTCCTCGTCCTCCAGCCGTAGAGCCAACTCAGGCCGCTGCTGTACAGGACAACACCGCGCCAGGTCGTCCACAACCGGTTGTAGATGGAAATCAAAATCCACTGCTCAAAATAGATGGAAATTCTGCTACAATTTGGCAGTATACGCTTGCCACACTCAGCAGCCTGAACCATAGCATTATTGGTCAGAGCAAAAACCGTTACGAAGTCACCATCTCGGTCGATCAACAGACCTACGTCTTAAGACTCACCTCTGTCGGTACAAGTAACAACCTGGCTGTGTTCAACGCCGACAACAGTTTTGCAGACAAAGAAAAAGCTGCAGACCTGTTGGCCCAGATTTACCAAAATTGGCCAGCCTAGACATTACTAGGCATTTTTTTCTGAAAAAGGTTCCCTCATGTTAAAACAAACCTTGCTCTATACTGGTAAAGCGAAATCTGTTTATACCACAGATAGTGAAGACCACCTGATTTTAGTCTTTCGTGACGATGCCTCTGCGTTCAATGGCGAAAAGATCGAACAACTAGATCGTAAAGGTAAGGTGAACAACCGTTTTAACGCCTTTATTATGGAAAAACTGGCTGAAGCCGGTATCGAAACGCATTTTGAAAAACTGCTAACCCCAAATGAAGTGCTAGTGAAAAAGCTGAGCATGATTCCGGTTGAATGCGTAATCCGTAACTATGCAGCTGGTTCTCTGTGCCGTCGCCTCGGTGTCGAAGAAGGCAAGGAACTGACCCCGCCAACATTTGAACTGTTCTTTAAAGATGATGCCTTAGGCGATCCAATGGTCAACGAATCTCAAGCAATTGCGCTGGGTTGGGCGACTGCTGAGCAGCTGGCACAAATGAAAGAACTGACTTACAAAGTTAACGATGTACTAAAAGCCCTGTTTGATGCCGGCAACATGATTCTGGTCGATTTCAAACTTGAATTTGGTGTGTTCCACGACCGTATCGTGCTGGGTGATGAATTCTCTCCAGACGGCTGCCGTCTATGGGACAAAGACACCAAGAAAAAACTCGACAAAGACCGTTTCCGTCAAGGTTTAGGCGGCGTGGTTGAAGCCTATGAAGAAGTTGCGGCACGTTTAGGCATCAACCTCGACAATATCTGATCATCTCCAAGATGAACGATAAAAAAACCGGATCAGCTGATCCGGTTTTTTATTGGCTGAGTTTTCTCACTCTCAATCGAAAAAACAAATTCAACTTATAAAAATGATCGTTTTTACATATTTTTAGTTTTGACCTATGCTTAAGCACATAGGCAAGACACGGTAAATTTTACAGTGACTGCCGATCAGTTTCGTTAATCCTCGCGGATGTTCTCTCCCAATCTAACATCCAGTTTGGCCCAATTCATCCCTCTGAATTGGGCTTTTTTTATTGCTACTGTTGCTGCTGCATCCAGCGCCGCTGCTGTAAACGCTCGGCTTCAACTTCGCGTTTATTGCGCGCCGATTCATACAGCTTGGTGCCTTTTAATTCTAGCGGCAAATAATCCTGCAATACAAAATGCTCCGGATAATTGTGCGGATACAGATAATCCACCCCGTAGCCCTGCTCTTTCATCAGCTTGGTCGGCGCATTACGCAAATGTAACGGTACCGGCAAATTGGCGGTTTTTTCCGCCAAGTCCAGCGCCTTGTTAATGGCCAGATAGGTACTGTTACTTTTGGCACTGGTGGCCAGATAGACTGCACATTGGCCCAGAATAATCCGCGCTTCCGGCATACCAATCACCTGCACTGCGCGGAAACATTCACCGGCCAGCAACAAGGCATTTGGGTTGGAATTGCCAATATCTTCCGAGGCAGCAATTAGCATACGCCGCGCAATAAACAGCGGGTCTTCTCCACCCTTGAGCATGCGCGCCATCCAGTACAGAGTCGCATCCGGGTCACTGCCGCGAATCGACTTAATAAAGGCCGAGACCAGATCATAATGCTGCTCGCCAGATTTGTCGTAACGGGCAATATTCTGCTGCGCCACTTTCACGACCAGGGCATTGTTAATACTGTTTTCTGTGTCCGGCTCAAAGGTGCCGGCAATCAGCTCGAGTAAATTGAGTGCCTTACGTGCATCACCCGCCGCAAACTGCACCAGTGCTTCAAACTCTTCAATCTGGATATAACGTTCTTTTAAGAAGCTATCATTCTGGACGGCCTGGGTCAGCAGCTGCTGGATGGCCTCGGCACTCAGTGCATTTAAGGTATAGACCTGGCAGCGCGACAGCAAGGCACTGTTCACCTCAAAAGACGGGTTTTCCGTGGTGGCACCAATCAGGGTAATTTTGCCCTTCTCGACTGCATTTAATAAGGCATCCTGCTGGGATTTATTAAAGCGGTGAATCTCGTCAATAAACACCACCGGCGTTAGTAAATCGCCGCCATCGGCAATCACTTCACGTAATTCCTTAACCCCGGTATTGAGCGCAGACAGACTGACAAAAGGACGATCAACCGCCTGCGCCAGCAACAAGGCAATGGTGGTTTTTCCAACGCCTGGTGGTCCCCAGAAAATAATCGAAGGCAAATGGCCCTGATCAATCATTTGACGTAACGGGGCCTGCTCCCCCAGAAGATGATCTTGACCGATAATCTGCGACAGATCGCGCGGGCGCAAACGTTCAGGAAGTGGAATATGGCTGTCTGACATAGAAGGTTTTCTGTACAAAGCTGCGGCTGAGTGTACTATGTTATGGCAAAATGCAGTATTTCAATAGCCGATTTTTTAGCGCTTGCTGCGGCAAACTGAGTCTAAATGTAGGCAGTTGTTTTATCAGGTTTAAATCGCCAATTTTGCTCTTAAAGATACAGACGGCCTAAAAACTTAACGTACCCAGCGCACAATATAGTCTTCTATTTCTTCTTCATTGACTTCCGTTTCAGAAATACAGCGGCCAGCGGCCGATTTTTTGGCGCGAATCACGCTCTGACGTGAACCGGTATTTAAATAATGCCAGGACGGCAGGTTTTTACCTTCTTTTAAACGGCGATAGGCACAGCTTGGCGGTAGCCAGTGAATACTGTCCAGCTTTTCCGGCGTCAGCTGAATACAGTCCGGCACCTGTTGCTGCCGGTTCGGATAGTCCGAACAGCGGGCAGTCGTACAATCCAGCAGCTTGCAGGCCACTTTGGTGTAAGCGACTTCATGACTGTCTTCATCTTCCAGTTTAACTAGGCAACATAAGCCGCAGCCATCACACAGCGCTTCCCATTCTGCCTGGGTTAAGGCTGTTAACGGATAATTTTTCCAGAATTGGGGACGAAGCTGATCAGACATGATGCACAACACTACAAAATAACCGGTCTATTATAACAGTCTTCTACAAAAGCATGTGCTATGTCATAGATACAATAGAATCATAGACTTAAATAAATAGTTGAACACTTAATAAACAAAAGCAAAACAATCAAATCAGCGACTTGCCCCTATACTTGATCAAGAAGTATAAAAACACATGGAGAAAAATTATGTTTCGTTGGGCCATTATCTTCGCTGTAATCGCACTTATTGCCAGTCTACTCGGTTTCGGTGGTGTCGCTGGTTTATCTAAAGATTTCGCGGTCATTCTGCTGGTTATTGCTGTTATTCTGGCAATTGTCGGCTTCCTGTCCCGCGGCAAGGTATAGTTTCTTATACCCTGACCCTCACAAAAAAGAAGGATGCAAATCCTTCTTTTTTTATGCCTGTGTTTAGACCGACAGCAGATACAGACCTATTATTCTTTATTATTCTTTGAAAAATAACTTAAAAATATTTTCTCACATTTGTTTAGGCGCATTGAAATGTTTTTCAAACCGCTGTCTCATTTTTATGTTTTAATCGAATTATTTCAAAAAACACAAGGATTGGACGCATGACTTTAGCAATCAAAACTCGCGAAATTCAGTATACGGCGGCAGATGGTAGCCAGTTGGTCGGTTATTTTGCTGCACCCGAAACCGATGCACCAGTCGCGGGTGTGATTGTGGCACCGGAATGGTGGGGCCGAAATGAATATATTGAACAGCGTACCCGCGAACTGGCAGAACATGGTTATGCCGCCCTGGCCATTGATATGTATGGCGACAAGAAAAATACCACCACGGCTGCCCAGGCCAATGAATGGATGAGCCAGACCTTTGAAGACCCGAATACAATTGTGACTCGTGCGTCTGCGGCTTTGGACACTTTAGCTGCCCAACCGGAAGTAAATCAGGCTAAACTGGCAGCCATTGGCTTCTGTTATGGCGGCAAAGTGGTGCTGGATTTGGCCCGTTCAGGCGCCAACCTGCAAGCCGTTGCGACTTTCCATGCCATTCTGGCGGCCAGAGAACCAGCGCAGGAAGGCAAGGTACAGGCAGAAATTCTGGTGCTGCATGGTGAACTGGACAGCATGGTAACGCTGGATGATGTGGCCAGCTTCCGTGAAGAAATGCACGCTGCCCAGGTAGAACATGAAGTGATTGTATTTGAAGATGCCAAGCACGGCTTTAGTAACCCGCTGGCCGATGAACGTGCCAAAGCCAATGGCGTCGACCTCGGCTATAGCCCGATAGCAGAACAGCAAAGCCTGGATGCCATGTACCAATTATTACAACGCCGTTTGGCCTGATTCTGGCATGAGGCCATATATATTGAAAAAGATTAATGAATTTGAATAGAGGATAGAAGAATGACCGAACAAGACTGCCCATATTGCAACTTTGATGAATATGATGTCATTGCCAAAAATGATTATGGCGTGATTCTACCTGAACCGAACGCATTGTCTAAAGGCCACTGTGTCATTATCCCTCTACGTCATGTCAGTTCTTTTTTTGATGTTACCGACAAAGAACGTAAAAGCCTGATGTCGCTGCTGGAACTGGCGCGGAATGAATTACAGCTGCGCCATCAACCGGCGGGCTTTCATGTCGGCTTTAACGATGGCGATGTGTTTGGCAGCCCATCGCAGCATTTGCATATCCACATTATTCCGCGCTATGAAGGTCAAATCCTCAAGCTGGACCAACGCTGGGGGATGAGCGGCAGCATCTAAGCCTTGCCGCTACCAAAACAGAAGGTGATGCCGCGGCATCACCTTTTTTATTGCCTGCTGCATCGGCAAGATTTGGGTATACTAGGCGACTGCTTAACAGTTCCGGTTCTCATGTCTGCCTTTTCTTTTTCCCATGCCCTGCTTTCCTGGTTTGATGTACACGGTCGCCATGACCTGCCCTGGCAGGTGGCCGATAACCCGTATAAAGTCTGGGTATCGGAAATCATGCTGCAGCAGACCCAGGTCAAAACCGTGCTGCAATATTTCGAGCGCTTTATTCAGCGTTTTCCCGATGTGGAAAGCTTAGGCCGTGCCTCCTGGGATGAAGTGGCGCCATACTGGGCCGGACTCGGTTACTATGCGCGGGCACGTAATCTGCATAAAGCGGCTGGCATAGTGGCCCAGCAAGGACATTTCCCAGAAAATCTGGAACAATGGATGGCCCTGCCTGGCATTGGCCGCTCGACCGCAGGCGCACTGATGTCTTTGGGTCTCAGACAATACGGCGTAATTATGGATGGCAACGTCAAACGGGTGCTGGCGCGCTTTTTTGCCATTGAAGATGATCTGTCCAAACCGGTACATGAACGGGCCTTGTGGCAGCTGGCAGAACAGCTGTGTCCGACCGAGCGCAATCATGACTACACCCAGGCGATTATGGACCTCGGTGCCACCATCTGTACCCCGAAAAAACCCTTATGTCTGTACTGCCCAATGCAACAGCACTGCAAGGCCCACCAGCAGGGCCTAGAAGCCGAATTACCATTTAAAAAACCGAAAAAAGCCGTACCCGTAAGACAGGCCCAGGTATTGCTCTTACACAGTGATGGCCAGTGGCTATGGCAGCAGCGGCCGAATAGCGGCCTCTGGGGCGGATTATGGTGCCTGCCGATTATTGATGATCCAGCGCAGTTTCAGGCGCTCTGTCAGCGTCTGGGTCTGAAACAGCGACAACAGCAGCTGCAGATTTCACACAGCTTTACCCACTTTACCTGGCTGCTGGATGCCAGTGTAATTCCGGTCGAACCGGACCAGCAGGAACATCTGGCGATTGAGCTGGACGCCGAATGGATGACGCCGGCACAGGCTACTGCACGTGGACTGCCGACCGCCATGAAAAAATTGATCTCGGCCGCCGATTTATGACATAGTCAAAGACTGGAATTCGAATACCATCGACATAATAATCATCAGGGAGATGCTGTGCTTCGCTCGATTTCACTCTGCTGTGTTTTCTTCAGTCTGATTCTGCTAGCAGCCTGTACCTCGGCACCGAAAAAACCTGCGGCGCCCCTACCGCCGGCCATGGTCAAAAAACTGCAGCACATGCCACTTAAAACCCGCTTGCCAGTGCCGGTACAGGGCGTCAAACGTCAGCACTTGCAAGATACCTGGGGCGCGTCACGCAGTCGCGGTCGCCTGCATGAAGGCATTGATATTCTAGCGCCACGCGGCAGCAAGGTGTACAGCGCCACCGAAGGCCTCATTGCCGACTTACGCAATAACAATTTGGGTGGTAAAGTGGTATGGATTCTGGGACCGGGCGGCAGCTGGCATTATTATGCCCATCTGGACCGGCATAAACGTGGCCTGAAGGTCGGAGATTATGTCAAGAAAGGCGATCTCATTGGCTATGTCGGCAATAGCGGCAACGCCCGCCATACCGCGCCGCATCTGCATTATGGCCTGTATTTAAATGGCAAAGGTCGCGGTGCAGTCAATCCCTATCCCTATTTACGTTAGTTTGCTTTAGGAAGTGTACATGTCAGAAGCATTGATCAATCGACTGGTCGAATTTGCCGAATCCGGGAATCAACAGAAAATTATGTTGAACGGCCAGAGTCATCAGGGCTGGATCATGGAAATTACTGAAGATGCACTTCTGATCAGCACCGGCTATGCCGATAAATCCGGCAAGGATGTCTGGATTGCCTTTGCCGATCTGCCTCAGGCGGAATTGTCTTACTGGGATAACCGTCAGGATCAATGGGTTCATTTCCAGCTTTAAACCCGTACAGGAGCATCATCTATGGATCGAACACGCTGCGGCTGGTGCTCCGAAGATCCGCTCTATATCGCCTACCACGACCAGGAATGGGGCCGCCCGCTTCACGATGAAGCGCAGCTGTTTGAAATGCTATGTCTGGAAGGCCAGCAGGCCGGTCTGGCCTGGATTACCGTGCTCAAAAAACGCGAATGTTACCGTCAGCATTTTTTTCAATATTCCATTGCCGATATTGCCGCGTTGTCTGATCAGGCCTTGCAGGACAAATTACAGGATCGCGGATTAATCCGGCATCCGGCCAAACTCGCAGCCATCCGCACCAATGCTCAGGCCTGGCTCCAGCTGCAGCAGCAAGGTATCAATCTGGTCGACTGGCTGTGGCAATTTGTCGATCATCAGCCCGAGCAGCATACCGTGCCCGATTATCGCAGCGCCCCGACCTATACTGCAGCCAGTGTGGCACTGTCTAAAGCTTTAAAAAAGCAGGGCTTTCAATTTGTTGGCCCCACCATCTGTTATGCCTTTATGCAGGCCGTCGGCATGGTCAACGACCATGAAGATCACTGCGCCTTTAAATCTCTTCCCCCTTTAGCCGAGGAGCACTCATCATGAGCAACACTACCATTCGTGCCTATGCCGCCATGCAACCCGGCGAAGCGCTGGTGCCATATCAGTTTGATGCTGGCGAACTGTTGCCGCATCAGGTCGAAGTTCAGGTGGAATATTGTGGCCTGTGCCATTCCGATTTATCGGTGATTAACAATGACTGGCGTTCTTCGGTCTATCCGGTGGTGGCCGGGCATGAAATTATTGGTACCATTGTCCAGTTAGGAAGTGAAGCCAAAGGATTATCTGTGGGCCAGCGCGTTGGCATTGGCTGGACGGCAGAAAGCTGCCAGCACTGTGATCCGTGCCTGTCCGGCCGGCAGGTGCAATGTACCGGCGATAGTGTCGCCACCATTGTCGGACATGCCGGCGGTTTTGCCGATAAGGTCCGCGCCGGCTGGCAATGGGTCATTCCCTTACCGGATGATCTGGATGCGGAAAGTGCCGGCCCGCTGCTCTGTGGCGGTATTACCGTATTTGATCCGATCATTAAGCACCAGATTCAGGCGGTGCATCATGTCGGGGTGATTGGAATTGGCGGCCTTGGGCATATTGCCATTAAACTGCTCAAAGCTTGGGGCTGTGAAATTACGGCCTTCAGTTCCAACCTGGAGAAAACCGCAGAGTTAAAAGCCATGGGCGCCGATCATGTGGTGAATAGCCGTGACAGCGCTGCCCTGAAAGCCCAGCGCGGCAAGTTTGACCTGATTTTAAGTACGGTGAATGTTAGCCTGGACTGGCCGGTATATCTGTCTGCCCTGGCACCAAATGGTACGCTGCATATGCTGGGCCTGACCTTAGAGCCGTTACAGGTCTCGGCTGGTGCGTTAATTGGTGGTGGCAAAGCGGTGACAGGTTCATCGACCGGTTCACCATCGACCTTGCGCCAGTTACTGAAATTTGCCGCCCGCAAACAGCTGGCGCCGCAGGTTGAAGTGTTCCCGATGTCGCAGATTAACGAGGCAATTGAACATTTACATGCTGGCCGGGCGCGTTACCGGGTGGTGCTGAAAGCAGATTTTTAATCTGCTTTGAAGCCAAATCTATAATAGATACAATTACTCACGAATAAATTGGGCCGCCTCTGCGGCTGGCCCCGATTGTATAAAAAATGTGTTAGATATTCAGTCTGTTATGGCATATGCTTAACGATGCGCATATATTAATTAGCCAAACCGAATGATTGATGTCAGCGGTTTGATTCAAAAAGTCTGCTAACATGAAAGCAGCTTTGACACGATAAAATGATTTGAGAAAACCTATGAGTAAAGCCTTACCCATTGCTGTTGCTGTAATTTTAGGCGGTGCTGCACTTGTTCCTGTTTATTATGCAACTCAACACCCTGCCACTGTATCCTCAAAAGCATCTGCAAATGCGTCTGCAGTTGAAAAAATCAGCTATGCATTAGGCTATGAAGTTGCCCATCAAACTCCACCAGAGCTGGACATTAACAGCTTTGTGACTGGTGTCCGTGAAGGTCATGCGCGTCAGCAGCCAGCCTATACTGAAGAAGAATTACAAAAGGCCTATGAACAGTTCCAGCAGGAACTGCAACAAAAACAGGCTGATCAGGCCCAGCAGGCACAAACGGCCAGCGATGCCTTCCTGACTGAAAATGCCAAACAGGCAGGGGTACAAACCACCGCGTCAGGTCTGCAATATAAAATTACCCAGCAAGGCAATGGCAAACAGCCAACGGCCAGCTCTGTGGTAAAAGTACACTACACTGGTAAACTGGTCGATGGCAAAGTATTTGACAGCTCGGTTGAGCGTGGTGAACCAATCGAGTTCCCGTTAAACCAGGTGATTCCAGGCTGGACCGAAGGTCTGCAACTGATGAAAGAAGGCTCGAAAGCCACGCTGTATATCCCGTCACAACTGGGTTATGGCGAACAGGGCGTGCCGGGCATGATTCCACCAAACAGCACCCTGATCTTTGATGTTGAGCTGATTGAAGTAAAATAAAAACAAGGAGAGCCTGGCTCTCCTTCGTTGTTTAGGGACCCATAATATGAAAAAAACGATCACCCTGCTCGGCCTCGCCCTGTGTAGCGCGGCCACACTGGCTCAACCGGTGACCACCAAAAGCTCCACTGAACAGCAGGTGGGCTACAGCTTTGGTTATTTAATGGGGCGCAGCAATGTCGACACCTTAAAAGGTATGGATCTGGATGCCTTTGTGGCGGGTTTAAAAGCCGCCTCACTGGGCCAGCAAGCCAGCCTGAGCGATGAAGACATGGCCCGTATTCTGACCCAGTTCAAAAAGCAGGCCGAAGCCAAACAGCTGATTGAGCTGAAACAGCGCGCTGAAGCCAATGACATGATTGGCAAGGCCTTTCTGGCAGAAAACTCGCGTAAGGATGGGGTGAAAGTCACTTCATCGGGGCTGCAATATCTGGTTCTGCAAGCGGGTTCCGGAAAAAAACCGAAAGCCAGCTCCAAAGTACGCGTGCATTATGAAGGCCGCCTGATTGATGGCACCGTGTTTGATAGCTCGATGGCGCGTCAGCAACCGGCTGAATTTCAGGTCACACAAGTCATTCAGGGCTGGACCGAAGGGCTGCAACTGATGCGTGAAGGAGCCAAATACCGCTTCTTTATTCCAGCGAATCTGGGCTATGGCCAGATTGGTTCTGGCGATGCGATTGAACCGAACAGCACCCTGATTTTTGATGTCGAACTGCTGGAAGTGATCAATAAATAAAGATGCTTGTGCTGCTCATGCAGCCTCATCTTTCAATAAAAGCCCATAAAAAAACCCTTTGAGACTCAACGGCTCAAAGGGTTCTTTTATAGGAGCTGAACATCTTTCGCGTTCAGCTCTCAGTAATTAAGGTTTTAAATGACGCGGTCTAAAACCAGTGGCCAGCAGACCAAGAGCATAAGCTGCCACACCCACCACACACAGCAGTAGTACTTCCAGCACACGCATCCATTGCGATACATCACCGTTATACCAGCTCAAGGCGTACCATAAGGCAGCCACCATCACCGCATTGGCCGTGCCAAACTGGAACAGCAGTTTTTTCCAGTGCCCACCAAAACGGAAAATATCGCGTTTATGCAGATAGAAATACAGCATACCGGCATTGACCAGCGCGGAACCTGAAGATGCCAGTGCCAGCGCCATGTGCTCGGCTTCCCAGTCAATCAGTTTAAACAGCCCAATAAACACCACGTTTAAAATGGCATTGGCTGCCACCGCCATTAAACCGACCCGAACCGGGGTGCGGGTATCCTGCTGGGCATAAAAGCCCGGAGCAAAAACTTTAATCAGCATAAAGGCAATGACCCCGGCACTCATACATTGCAGGGCCAAGGCCGTCATCTGGGTATCTTCCCAGGTGAACTGGCCGCGCTGGAACAGGGCCTGAATAATTGGGGTCGACAGCATAAACAGTGCAATACTGGCAGGCACACCAGCCAGCACAATAATTTTCGCCGCCCAGTCCATCATGCCACGGAATTTTTCCTGATTCTGCTCGGCATGGCGCGCCGACAAGGATGGTAAAATCACCGTACCAATTGCCACCCCAATCAGGCCCAGCGGCAACTCGGTCATCCGTTCGGCACTGTACAGCCACGATACCGAACCATCCTGCATAAATGACGCCCAGATGGTGTTCAGCAACAGGTTAATCTGGGTCACCGATACCCCAAACAGGGCCGGCAGCATCAGCTTCATGATGCGCTCAACGCCTTCATGCTTGAAGTCGATTTTTGGCGGAATCAGCAGCTTTTTACGCCATAATTCCGGAATCTGGATCGCCAGCTGCAAGGCTCCGGCAATAATCACCGCCCAGCCCAAGGCCATAATCGGCTCGGCCATATACGGCGTTAGCCACAGGGCTCCGGCAATCATGGCCAGATTTAGTAGCACCGGTGCAAAGGCCGGCGTGGTAAAGGAGCCATAACTGTTTAAGATGCTGCTGGCAAAAGCGGTCAGCGACATAAACAGCAAATAGGGAATGGTCAGGCGGAACATGTCCGTGGCCAGCGCAAATTTTTCCGGATCGCTATGGAAACCTGGTGCGTAAACGTACATCACCGCCGGCGCCGCCACCATGGCAGCCAGTGTCAGCAGGCTCATCACCGAGGCCAGACAGCCAAACACCCGGCTAATCAGAATCTGCACTTCGGCATGGGTGCGGCTGGTTTTATATTCGGTCAGAACCGGAATAAAGGCCTGGGAAAATGCCCCTTCAGCAAACAGTCGCCTGAAAAAGTTCGGGATACGAAAGGCCACCACAAAGGTATCGAAATCCTTTCCCGCACCAAACACATTTAATAACACAATATCCCGCACCAGTCCCAACACCCGGGACAGCATGGTCATCGCACTGACAATAAAGGTCGATCGCCAAAGCGCCATCGGAACCACCCAAATAAAAATTTAGCCGCTATTGTAAAGAAACCTAAGCACAAGTTTCGTTATGAATTGATGAAGATGCTGCTTCTATCCTGCTGTTGCAGTCACGCAGTAAAGACCGGAACCGGCTCCAGTCAAAATAAGGTCCCGGATCGGTCTTGCGCCCCGGGGCAATATCGGAATGTCCAGCCAGATGACGCTGGATTTTCGGATAGGCCTGCTGCAAGGCCGACACCACTTCCGCCAGTACCTGATACTGGATCGCTTCAAAGGGCAGATCATCACTGCCTTCCAGTTCAATACCAATGGAATAATCATTACATTCCGGCTTGGCCAGATAACTGGAACGTCCGGCATGCCAGGCGCGGTCATTGAAATTGACACATTGCAGCACTTCGCCGCTACGCAAAATCAGCAGATGCGCCGAGACCTGCATCCCTTCAATGGTCTGAAAGTAAGGATGCGCCGACCAGTCCAGCCGGTTTTGAAAAAACTGTTCGATATAACCGCCGCCAAACTGTGATGGCGGCAAACTGATATTGTGAATCACCACCAGCTGAATTTCGGTCTGCTGCGGACGCTGGTTAAAATTCGGTGAAGGCACCTGCCGCGCACCTTTTAACTGTCCCTGGATGACCTGAAAAGAAGCCGCCTGCTGCATAGAATGATCCTGATATTTTTTTCAGTATAAAAATTTAGCCCATCCTAAAACTTTCAGCTGAAAATCTCAAATCAGACAAAAAAGCCGCGAAAAAGCGCATCGGGCCAGCCGAACAGTGCTAATATATCGCGCAATTTTCATGGGTAAAGAGATAAGGACAGGCAATGAGCATACCACAATCTTTATTGGAGCAATCTATCCAGATCAATATTCAGCAGGCCCTGCAGGAAGATATTGGCGAGGCAGATATTACCGCTTTACTTACCCCGGAAGATGAACAGGCCACCGCCACCATTATCAGCCGTGAAGACATGGTGCTGGCCGGTCAGCCTTGGGTGAATGCCTTAATCCAGCAGTACGATCCAAGCGTTCAGATTGAATGGCTGAAACAGGATGGTGATCGCGTGGCGGCCAATGAAGCCTTTTTAAAGCTGGCCGGTTCTGCGCGCAGTTTATTGACCGTGGAGCGCCCTGCCCTTAACTTTGTCCAGACCCTATCGGCCGTGGCCACCAAAACCGCCGAATATGTGAAACAGCTCGAGGGCCTGCACACCAAACTGCTGGATACCCGTAAAACCTTGCCGGGTCTGCGTATTGCACAAAAATATGCGGTCACTGTAGGCGGCGGCCAAAACCATCGTCTGGGGCTGTTTGATGCCTTCCTGATTAAAGAAAACCATATTATGGCTGCTGGCGGTATTGCCCAGGCCATTGCCAAAGCCCATCAAATTGCACCGGGCAAACCGGTGGAAGTAGAAGTTGAAACCTGGGATGAGCTGAATCAGGCTCTGGACGCTCAGGCCGATATCGTGATGCTGGATAACTTTAGCCAGCAACAGATGATTGATGCAGTCAAGCATGTGGCCGGTCGCTGCAAACTGGAAGCATCGGGCAATATCACCATTGCCAACCTGCGTGAAGTGGCCAGCACTGGTGTCGATTATATTTCTATGGGCGCTCTGACCAAAGATGTCAAAGCGGTCGATTTATCCATGCGTTTTAATGCTTAATCGCAATTCGATATTTGTCGATAACGAAAAAAGGTGCCTCATGAGGCACCTTTTTTATTCATTTAGGGTGAGTCGATGGCCGCAAGACTTTAATCATCTGCACGGCCGTCGCCATCACGATCCTGATTCAGCATGGTGCCATCACCATCACGGTCATTGGCCGTATCACACGCGCTTAAACCAAAGGCGCCCATCGCCAGTAAGATCATCAAGTATTTCATGGTACATCCCTCTTTTTTGCTGTTTTAAAAAATCACTGCGAGTTTTAGTAAGCCATGAAGCTCGGTTTCAGCATGTTGGTTTTTGTTATGAAGATGAATCTGCGCACAGCCGCTGGTTACGTTTGCTTCAATCACAAAAAAACGCATCCGGAGATGCGTTTTATAAATATATTGTTCTGATCTTGCAGTGTTTACCAGCCCAAGGCCTGTTGCTGCTTTTTGATCAGTTCCTGAATGCCCTGCTCGGCCATTTCCAGCATGGCATTACATTGCAGACGGGTAAATGGTTTATCTTCAGCAGTGCCCTGAATTTCAATAAATTCACCGGCCTGGGTCATCACTACATTCAGGTCAGTCTGGCAGTTTGAATCTTCTTCATAGCACAGGTCCAGCAATACTTCGTCCTGATACATACCCACAGAAATAGCAGCGACCAGACCTTTTAACGGGTCCTGTTTAATTTTTTTGCTTTCCAGCAGTACATTCATGGCATCGACCAGCGCCACCGCTGCACCGGTGATCGCGGCAGTACGGGTACCGCCATCGGCCTGAATTACATCACAGTCAATGGTAATGGTATTTTCACCAAGTTTTTTCAGATCGACCATGGCACGCAGGCTGCGGCCAATTAAACGCTGGATTTCCTGAGTACGGCCGCTCTGTTTACCCCGTGCCGCTTCACGGTCACTACGCGTATGGGTAGAACGTGGCAACATGCCATATTCTGCAGTTACCCAGCCCTGGCCTTTGCCTTTTAAAAAGCGCGGTACCGAGTTATCAATACTGGCAGTACACAGCACTTTGGTATGACCAAATTCAACCAAGACAGAACCTTCCGCATAACGTGTGTAATTACGGGTAATTTTGACATCACGCAATTGATCTAGGGTACGTTGGTCGATACGCATAAGTTGTCCTTATTTTGACTCAAATAAATTGTCGGCCAGTATAGCAGATGCAAGCGCACAGGTTTTGTCCCCGGGTCGGCTTTTACACAATCTCGCCACAGAAAAGCGGGCCCTGCACAGCCAATCCAACAGCATGGCTGCTGCCCGGGCCGATTCTGCTCTATAATAGCCACAGAGATGAATTTTTAAACAGTATCAGGGATGTGACATGTCGATTCGGGAAGAACGTAAGCAGCAAAGTCGTCAGGCCATTTTAGATGCGGCCCTGACCTTAAGTACTGCCGAGCGCTCTTTTAGCAGCATCAGCTTAAGGGAGATTTCCCGCCATGTCGGGCTGGTGCCAACGGCGTTCTACCGGCATTTTCAGGATATGGATGAACTCGGTGCAGAACTGGTCGATCAGGTGGCGCTGCATTTAAAAAGCATTCTGCATCAGCTGGGTCAGGCCTATTTATATCTGCCCAATGCCAAAACCCGGACCAGCGTCGAACTGTTTTTTCAAGCAGTGGATCAGCATCCGCAGCAATGGATTTTTTTAATTGCCGAGCGTTGGGGCGGCTCGGCCACGGTGCGTCAGGCCATTGCCCGGGAAATCGAGTTTTTAATTGATGATTTTGCCAATGACCTGAAACGGGTGGAAAGCGTGCAGCATTTTGAACATCCGGAAGACTTTAAAGTACTGGCCAATATTTTAATTAACCTGTCCTTTAACTGGGCCATGAGCTGGATCGGCCTCAGTCGCCAGTTTGAAGGCGAGGCTTTAAGTCAGCAGCAGCACCAGTTTACCGAGCAGACCATTATCCAGGTGCAATTGCTGTTTCGTGGTATCAGCCATTGGGAGCGACCAAACATCACAATGCATGAAACCGCAGCACTAAAAAACCCGCTTTAAACAGCGGGTTTTTAACATCATGTTGGGCTTTTATTTGGCTTTACGTTCTTTATCGACCAGGTAGTTCACCACCTGAATCACTTTGCCGTTATCGCCCGACACCACATATTTACCATTGACCACCACTGCCGGCACACCGGTCAACTGGTATTGGCGCGCCAGTTTATTGGCCTGTGCCACTTTAGAGGTAATCGCAAAAGAGTTAAACATGCTGTTGAACTTGGCTTCAGGAATACCGTATTTGACAAAGAATTTGGCCTGGGATTTCTGGTCAAAAATCTGCTGGCCTTTGTCATGAATGGCATGGAATAACGGCAAGTGGGTACGTTTACGGACGCCCAGTGCTTCCGACACATAATAGCCGCGCGCATTCATTTCCCAGACCTGGTTCATGGCAGCCGGAGTACGCACGAAGTTCACATCTTTTGGCAGCTTACGCAGCCAGGCTTGCATATGCGGCTCCAAGGTAAAGCAGTGGCCACAGCCATACCAGAAGAATTCACGGACTTCAATTTTACCCGGCACATCGACTTTGCCCGGATTGGCCAGTACGCGATAGTCTTGGCCTTCAACAAAATTGGCCGCCCATGCGCCACCTGAAATTGCAAACATTGCGGTTGCAAGGCTACCCAAAAGAAACTTTTTCATTGAACTTATTGTCCTCATAAATCGTTATGATTAGCTTATGCGAACACTATAAATCAATTATGCCGTTTTCGTTTTGCTTCTGTGAACTTTTTTACGGCTTTTATCGCTTTTTCCAGAATAAACGCTACACTAAACAGCATAGACTTTTTGAAATCATAATAACTTGATTGAGGTGACACCAATGTCGCAACTGAATGTTGATCCGCAAGAAATTGCCAAATTTGAAGCATTCGCAGCTATATGGTGGGATCAGCATTCTGAGTTCCGCCCTTTGCATCAAATTAACCCGCTCCGTTTAAACTGGATTGATGAACATTCAGGCGGACTGGCTGGCAAAAAAGTGCTGGATGTCGGTTGTGGCGGCGGCATTCTCTCGGAAAGCATGGCACGCCGTGGTGCCGATGTACTCGGAATTGATATGGGCGAGGCGCCGCTAAATGTGGCACGTTTACATGCCCAGCAGGAAGGCGTCGAAAATATTGAATATCGCCAGATTCCGGTCGAGCAACTGGCAGAAGAACAGGCTGGCCAGTACGATGTGGTGACCTGTATGGAAATGCTGGAGCATGTACCCGATCCAGCCTCAATTATTCAGGCCTGCCAGAAGCTGGTCAAACCGGGTGGCCATGTGTTCTTCTCGACCATTAACCGTAATCCGAAAGCCTATTTATTTGCGATTATTGGCGCGGAATATGTGCTGCGCATGCTGGCCAAAGGCACGCATGATTATCATAAATTTATCAAGCCGTCCGAACTGGCACACGATATTCGCAATGCCGGCCTGAAACTGAAAGATATGACCGGTTTGCACTATAACCCACTGACCAAACGCTACTGGCTGGCGCCCAATGTTGATGTCAACTATATGGTGCATACCCTGAATGAAGGTGGCCAATGAAAGCGGTTTTATTTGACCTCGACGGCACCTTAATTGATACCGCGGCCGACTTTATCCGTATTATTCAAGACATGTGCCGCGATAAAGGCTGTGACATTGTCGCCGCCGAGCAGATTCGCACCCAAGTCTCTGAAGGCGCACGCGCCATGGTCAAGCTGGTATATCCGGAGCTGGAAGTGGAAGACCCGGTCTTTTTAGGCCATCGCCAGCGCTTTTTAGACCTTTACGGCGCCGATATTGCGGTAGAAACCGACCTGTTTGAAGGCATGTATCCACTGCTAGAGCAGCTGGAACAGCAGCAAATTCCCTGGGGTATTGTCACCAACAAGCCACGCTGGCTCAGTGAAGCGCTGTTAAAAGCCCTGAACCTGACCGAACGCTGTGCGGTACTGGTCTGCCCGGAAGATGTCAGCAAGACCAAACCCGATCCGGAACCGATGTATCTGGCCGCAGCACAGCTGGGACTGGAACCGCAGCAGTGTATTTATGTCGGCGATCATCCACGTGATATTGATGCCGGACGCAATGCCAGCATGTACACCATTTTAGCCGCCTATGGCTATTTACCCTTACAACACAAAGATGACTTAACAGCCTGGCAGGCAGACTGTATAGTGAATAATGTCACAGAATTACATCAGGTCTTGCACCAGATGCTGTCACAGCAACAACAACATTCAATCACTTCATAATTACAGCAAAAAAACGGAGGTCGATCATGAAATATTCAGAATATCAACCTCGCCCTGATCTGCTCAAAGATCGCGTGATCCTGATTACAGGTGCGGGCGACGGTATTGGACGTGCAGCCGCGATCAGCTTTGCACTGCACGGCGCAACCGTTGTCCTGCATGGTCGCACCCTGAATAAACTGGAAGTCATCTATGATGAAATTGAAGGTTTAGGCGCGCCGCAGCCAGCCATTCTTCCGCTCCAGCTGTCCAGTGCGTCATCGCGTGATTATGAATTGCTGGTCGATACGCTCGACAAGCAGTTTGGCCGTCTGGATGGCATTTTGCACAATGCCGGCATTCTGGGTGAACGGACCGAACTGGTGCATTATCCGGCTGATGTCTGGGATGATGTGATGGCCGTCAACCTGCGTGCACCCTTTGTTATGACCCAGGAACTGCTGCCTTTACTGGAAAAATCGGCACATGCTTCGGTGGTATTTGCCAGTTCGGGCGTCGGTCGTGAAGTACGTGAGCGTTGGGGCGCCTATTCGGTGTCTAAAATTGCCATTGAAGCGGTCAGCAAACTGTTTGCCCAGGAAAATGTACATCCGAATATCCGTTATAACTGCATTAATCCGGGCGCGACCCGCACCGCCATGCGCGCCAAGGCCTATCCGGATGAAGACCCGAAAACCTTGCCGACACCGGAATCAATCATGCCAGCCTATTTATATTTAATGGGCGATGACAGTCTGCACATGAACGGCCAGAGTATTGATGCGCAGGATTAATGCCCTTGCTGTATCCATGAAGGAAGCCCTGTGCTTCCTTTTTTATGCCCATCCATAAAGCTGTAATTGCTCCCACTTTGCGTAAATATACCGGTTTGGGCTTAAGTCGGCTTGAATTTCAGCAAAATTTGCCGATACTAAAGCCCTGTTTCTGATTATCCCGAGATGCCCATGTCTGACTTTAGCAATATCACAGTAACGACCCATGAAGATGGCATGGTGTCTTTATTGATTAATGGTCAAGCCATTTCTGAAAAATACGGCATGAAATTTGAAGCCAGTATTCTCGATGAACTACAGGCACTCGAGACCGGGCAAAACCTGAAACTGTTTGACCAGTTTATCTTTTCGCATACCGATCTGAACTTTGAACATCACTACAGCTATATCACCGGTATTTATAAACAGGCCGAGGACTATGCCGTCTATAAAAACTTTGTCTACCGGATTCTGGTCGATGGCCAAGCCCCGGTCGAGCATGTGATTACCAAACAGGGCCAGCCAATGAGCGCCGAAGATGTACGCGAATTTATTCAGGCACATATCCAGAAGTCACTGACCGACTATACCGACCTGAAATATGCCTACTAAGCACATGCTTGAATCCAGGACCTGCGGGTCCTTTTTTATGCGCTGCTAAATTTTATACACTACCAGACCATAAATCGTATTTTTAAATCATTTTTATAAAATTATTCGGTTTTTCAAATTGAAACATCCGGCCTATACTGCGACTCAACCGCAATGAATCAATGAAAGGAGCAGCACATGGCCGACCAGCAACGTAAAAATGACATTATCCGTTCCATTGAACACTTACAACTGCCCGCCAGCTTATTGGCTGTACTTGAAGATGGCCAGCAGGCCGAATGTCTGGCCCATGCCATCGACTCCTTGCAGGACTTAAGCCAGCAATGGAACTGACTGCGGGCAGAATCCCGGCAATACGGGCTAGGCTTTTTGCGCCCAATGTTGTATAACCAGTTCACGTGACAACAGATAAGTCTTTCATCATCTGTTACTTTTCCAGCATAATATCCAAAATATCTCTGCTTTCGATAAAGAATTAACGATCTTTCTTCACAGTTTCTCTGCATTTTTTTCGTACAGTAAGACACAGTGAAATAAAAGACGATAAACGAGGTTTTTTCACATGAAAAAGATAGTGACAGTTATGGCGATCTCTTTCAGTGCGTTGCTGGCCAGCGGGATCACTGCGGCTGCACCTCAGTTTGACAATCCGGGACGCGGCTATGAACAGTCACGTCAGCACGGTCAGGGCAAAAAACATCGTGAATATCGTGAATCGAAAGAGGTTTATGAAAAACGCCGCCAGCGTGAAGAACGTGGCTATCAGCGTTTACAGCAGCATAAATGGCAAACCGGTTATGTGATGCCGCAGCATTATCGTGGCAATGGCTACAAAGTCGAATATAAAGAGCATAACCTGCCTAAACCGGACCGTAAGCAGCAATGGTATAAGGTCAATAATGACTATATTCTGGTCAATGCCGATACCCACAGTATTCTTAAAATCCTGTCTTTCTAAGCTGCACTCCAACCGTTTCAGTCCCACTCCTCGGTTGCCCAAACATCGGTTTGGGCTTTTTTATATCAGCAATTCTTCAAGCTGCTATTTTCGCTGTAGGGCAGATGCTAGCCGGCTTTCAGGCTCTCCGCTTTTTCTTCATGATTTTCACAATTCATCTCAATTGCTCTCATCCTTTATCTCAACTTTCTGGTTAATTTGGACGTATTCCAGAGATATACAGTTTGACTCAAAGGTAAGCGTCATGAAAAAAGTATTAACCACCATTGCCCTGTCTTTAAGTGCGTTTATGGCTACTACAGCCATGGCTGCGCCTGATCATCGTGATCATGACCGTCGTGCGGCAACCCACTACAAACATCAGGACAGCCGTTGGGACCGTGATCATAAACGTCCGGTTGTGCGCGTAAATCCGAGCCGTGACTGGCGTGTGGGCCAGACCTTACCGCGTGCCTATGACCAGTCCCGTTATAAAGTCAGTGACCGCGAAGCGCGTCGTTTACCAAACACCGGCCGTTATCAGCAGTGGTACAAAATTAATGGCGATTACGTGATGATCAACGAACGTACCAACCGGATTATTCGCATTATGGGCTAAGGGTTTCGTCTCATTTTCCCTTCCCTCTTTACACCTGAACCACCCCGTTCAGGTGTTTTTTTATTTTTTCAGCTTACGCCCCGGTATTTTTTGATTAGAATCCGCTATAAGACTTTTGCTTGATTGAGACCGGCATGCACCTGAATTCTACCGAAACATCACACAGCACAACTTTGCAATATGTGCACTGGTTTCGACATTCTGCGCCTTATATCAATGCCCATCGCAACAAAACCTTTGTGCTGATGTTTGATGGTGAAGCGGTCCTGCATGACAATTTCCAGCATATTATTCATGATATTGCCCTGCTGCATTCGCTGGGTATCCGGCTGGTACTGGTGCATGGTGCCCGCCCGCAGATTAACCAGAATTTACAGGCCAGCCAGATCGACACCCCGTTTCATCAGCAACGGCGCATTACCACCCGCGAATCGTTAAGCTGTGTCATGAATGCAGTCGGTTCAATTCGCCTGCAGATTGAAGCCCTGCTGTCGATGGGACTGGCCAACTCGCCGATGTACGGCGCCCGCATTGATGTGGTCTCAGGTAATTTTATTACCGCCAAACCCTATGGTATTCGCGATGGAGTCGATTTCCAGCTGACCGGCGAAGTGCGCAGTGTCGATACCGATGCCATTCAGCGTCATCTGAACAATCATAATATTGTCGTGCTCGGCCCGACCGGCTATTCCACAACGGGCGAAGTGTTTAATTTACTGGCTGAAGAAGTCGCCACCAAAACCGCGATTCGCCTGCAAGCTGACAAACTGATTTTCTTGGGCAAACAGCAGGGTTTACTGAATGAACAGGGACAGCTGCAACGTGAAATCCGCCCATCCCAGCTCAATCATTATATTGGTCTGTATCAGGCCAGCCAGCCGGAAATGGCCCTGCATTTACGCGGTGCACAGGATGCTGCCACTCAGGGCGTCAATCGCGTACATCTGATTTCCTATGCCTCTGATGGCGCACTACTGGAAGAGCTGTTTACCCGCGATGGTGCCGGTACCATGATTACCGATGCCCATTATGAAGAAGTGCGCACCGCCAATATTCAGGATGTCGGCGGTCTCATCAGCCTGCTGCGCCCGCTGGAAGAAGAAGGTGTGCTGGTCTACCGTTCGCGGGAACGGCTGGAAAATGAAATTGAACAGTTTGCGGTGATTGAACGTGATGGCACCATTCTGGCCTGTGCGGCGCTGTATCCGCTACCGGTCAGCGACAATGAACTGCGCTCGGCGGAAATTGCCTGCGTGGCGGTACATCCGGCCTATCGTAAATCCAATCGTGGCAGCCAGATTCTGCATTATCTGGAAGATAAAGCCCGTAGCCTTGGTATTCAGCAGCTGTTTATTCTGACCACCCGCACTGCGCACTGGTTTCTGGAACAGGGCTTTGAGCCGGCCAGTGTCGATGACTTACCCAATGCCCGCCAAGCCTTATACAACTACCAGCGTAATTCACTGGTCTGTAAAAAGTCACTCACCTAGTCTGTTCAAGGCCGGCTTTAGCTCAATTTGGCATATGCTTATCTGCAGCTGGCCCAATTCTGCTGCATCTGGTATTAGCAGGAATTAGTATAAGCTTATTCCTGCGCCTTCAATTTAATAAAAATATTTTAAATACAACTACTTAATATTTTAACTTTTAATAGATTATCCATTTTATAAATCAGATTTATGCATAAGATTTGCACATCTTTATTTATCTTTTTTCCTGATTAGAAATTCCTGATTTGTTATTTTTTTCGAAAAAGAAAAATCTTTAAGGTAGCTCTCATTCTCCACTTTTGAATTTTTTTAATTTCCGAGAGCAGGTATTTTCATGAGCAGCCTACGCCGTATTTTTTCCACTCAAAGCGCTATTTTATCTGCCGTGGTGGCGGGTGCCATGTCCATGACTGCCTGTAGCAGCCCCAAAGACGCCGACAACATTACCCTGAATATCGGCTTCCAGAAATACGGCATTTTACCGATTGTCAAAGAGCGCGGTGAACTGGAGCAGGCCCTAAAAGCCCAGGGTGTACAGGTGAAATGGGTAGAATTTCCAGCCGGCCCGCAATTATTGGAAGGTTTAAATGTCGGCAGTGTGGCCTTTGGTGAAGCCGGCGAAGCACCGCCCATTTTTGCGCAGGCAGCCAATTCCAAACTGGTCTATGTGGCCAACCAGCCTAAAGCGCCGCTAGCTGAGGCCTTAATTGTGCCTAAAGATTCGGCCATTCAGTCGGTGCAGGATCTAAAAGGCAAACGCATTGCTCTGAACAAAGGCTCCAATGTGCATTATCTGCTGCTGAAGCTGTTAGCAGCCAACCAGCTTAGCCTGCACGATATTCAAGTGGTGTATTTACCCCCATCCGATGCCCGCGCAGCCTTTGAACGTGGTTCGGTGGATGCCTGGGTGATCTGGGATCCGTTCTTTGCCGCAGCCGAACACCAGATTGGCGCACGGGTCATTGCCACCGGCGAAAATCTGGTCAGCAACCATCAGTTCTATCTGGCGGATCGTCAGTTTGCCGAACAGCATCCGCAGGTTCTAGACACCGTGGTGCAAAGCTTGAACAGCACCACGCAATGGGTGGCCCAGCATCAGGATGAAGCGGCTCAACTGCTGCAAAAACCGACCGGCCTGGATGTCGAGGTCTTAAAAACTTCAATTTCCCGTATGGGCTTTGGCGTACAGGCCATCTCTAGTGACGTGGCCAAAGAACAGCAATATGTAGCTGATGCCTTTTATCAGCAAAAGCTGATTCCACAGCAAATTCAGATTCAGGCGGCCCTGCTGAATACGCAGTCGACACAACAAGAATGAGGAATAAAAGATGCGTAAATTAACAACCTGGGCGCTGCTGGGCATTTCCACGCTGGGACTGGGTCTCAGCGGCTGCCAGAAACCGGAAGCCCACAAGGCGGTAACAGACAACAACTCAACTGAACAGGCGGTGAAAACCATTTCTATTGGCTACCAGAAATCTTCCTTAAATTTACTGGTGGCACGTGATGAAAAACTGCTGGAACAGCAGTTCCCACGAGCCAAAATTGAATGGAAAGAATTTCCGGCCGGACCCCAAATGCTGGAAGCCCTGGCCGTTGGCGCAGTCGATTATGGTTCAGTGGGGAATACCCCGCCCATTTTTGCCCAGGCGGCTGGCAAGGAGCTGAACTATGTCGGCTATGAAGTCTATGCCGACCATTCGCTGGCCTTAGTGGTGCCGCAGCAAAGTGCCATACAGACCCTGCAGGATTTAAAAGGCAAACGTATTGCCCTGCAAAAAGGCTCCAATGCCCATGAATTTCTGGCCAAAGTGCTGGCCAAAGCCAACTTGAACTGGTCAGATATTCAGCCAATCTGGCTGCCACCGGCCGATGCACGTGCTGCCTTTGACAAGCAGTCGATTGATGCCTGGGCCATCTGGGACCCGTTCCTGTCTGCGGCTGAACTGCATGGACAGGCCCGCCCGCTGATCAAGACCGGTGAGTTTGACCAGACCTATTCGTTTTATGTGGCCAATCCCAAATTTATTGCCGCACATCCACAGGCCACCACCGGCTTTCTGACGGCCCTGAATGCCGCGGATCAGTGGATTGTTAAACACCAGTCTCAGGCCCTAGAAATTTATCAGAAAAATACCGGCCTGGACCCGGCGGTCGCCAAAAACGCCTTTGACCGCCGCCTGAAACCATCACCGATTCAAAGCTTAAATCCGACGGTCATTCAGGCTCAGCAGAAAATTGCTGACCAGTTCTATCAGCTCAAGCTGATTCCAAAACCGATTGAGGTCCAGCCCATTGTCTGGACGGCTCCAACTGCAGATTGATGACCGAGTAATCCCATTGAAATAAAGGACGATAATATGAAAATTTTCTGGTTTATTCCCACCCATGGTGACAGCCGCTATTTAGGTACCAGCAAAGGTGGCCGTCAGGTCGATCATGCCTATATGAAACAGATTGCAGTGGCAGTGGACAATTTAGGTTATGAAGGTGTGCTGATTCCAACCGGCCGTTCTTGCGAAGATCCGTGGATTACTGCAGCCAGTTTAATTGATGCGACCCAGAACCTGAAATTTCTGGTGGCCTTGCGTCCAGGCGTGACCACACCGGCTTTAGCAGCGCGTATGGCGGCGACGTTTGACCGTTTATCTGGCGGCCGGGTATTGCTGAATCTGGTCACGGGTGGTGATGAACAGGAACTGAAAGGCGATGGTGTCTATGAAGATCATGCCACGCGTTATCAGACGGCTGCGGAATACACCACCATCTGGCGTGAAATTTTAACCCGCTCGCATACAGGTGAATCGTTCAGCTTCCACGGTGAACGCTTACAGGTCGATGAAGCCAAGCTGCTCTATCCACCAGTCCAGCAACCATATCCGCCGCTCTGGTTTGGTGGCTCTTCCGATGCAGCCATTGAGCTGGCCACCGATCAGGTCGACACCTATTTAACCTGGGGCGAACCGCCGGCAGCAGTAAAAGAAAAAATTGAAACGGTACGTGCCAAAGCCGCGGCCAAAGGCCGCAGTCTAAACTATGGCATCCGTCTGCATGTGATTGTACGTGAAACCAATAAAGAAGCCTGGCAAGCAGCCAACGCGCTGATCCAGTATGTCGATGATGCCACCATTGCCGCAGCACAGGCCAAGTTTAAAGCGATGGATTCCGTCGGTCAGCGCCGTATGGCTGAACTGCACAATGGCGATCGCAGCAAACTGGAAGTCTCCCCAAATCTTTGGGCAGGCGTAGGCCTGGTACGTGGTGGAGCCGGTACGGCACTGGTCGGTGACCCTGAAACAGTGGCGGCCCGTATTCAGGAATATGCCGACCTGGGTATTAGCACCTTTATTTTCTCCGGCTATCCGCATCTGGAAGAATCCATCCGTTTTGCCGAACTGGTGTTCCCGCTGTTGCCGCTGGAAACCCGCAAGAAACTGGCACAACCGAATTTGACCGGTCCTTTTGGGGAAATTGTTGCGAATAACTATGTCGCCGCAGACAGCCAGGCGAGCAAACAGCTGAAGGAGCCGGCCTGATGAGTAAAACCATTTCCCTGGAGCAGCTGGCAGAGGCCAAAGTTTCACGTGGAACATCATTTGGGCAGCGGGTGCTGCCCTGGCTGGTGCCATTATTACTGATTGCTTTCTGGCAACTGGCCTCAAGTACCGGCCTGCTGGAAAGCCGGATTTTACCGGCACCAACGGCAGTGGTTAGTGCCTTCTGGGGCTTACTGGTCAGTGGCGAGCTATGGCAGCACGTTCAGGTCAGTGCCGGACGTGCCCTCCTCGGCTTGTTGATTGGCGGTGGTTTGGGCCTGCTGCTTGGCCTGTTAAATGGCTCCTCCAAAACCGCCTCGACCCTGCTGGATACCACCTTGCAGATGATTCGTAATATTCCGGCTTTGGCGCTGATTCCGCTGGTGATTCTCTGGTTCGGGATTGATGAAACAGCCAAATTATTTCTGGTTGCGATTGGCGTGTTCTTTCCCATTTACATTAATACCTATCATGGCATTCGCTCGGTCGATCCACAGCTGATTGAAATGGGAAAAAGCTACGGCCTGAGCCGCTGGCAACTGTATAAGGAAATTATCTTGCCGGGTGCAATGCCTTCAATTCTGGTTGGACTGCGCTTTTCTTTAGGTCTGGTCTGGGTGCTGCTAATTGTCGCCGAAACCATCTCCGCCCAGTCCGGGATTGGCTATATGACTATGAACGCGCGTGAGTTTTTACAGACCGATATCGTGCTGGTTGGCATCCTGCTGTATGCCCTGCTGGGTAAACTGGCCGACGTACTGGCCGTGGCTTTGGAACGCTATTTACTGCGCTGGCATGCCGGCTACCAGAAATAAGGAGTGAGCGAAGATGAGTAATTTAATTGCTGGCTTGCATGCCGAGCACAGCAGCCCGAAACTGCGCAGCAATCCGGATATTCAGCCGCAGGCGGTGGCAGGTGCGGAAATCCTGATTGAACAGTTACACAAGTTTTATGATTCGGTGAAGGTGCTGCAAGACCTGGATCTGCATATTCAGCCGGGCGAATTTCTGGCCATTGTCGGACGCAGTGGCTGTGGCAAAAGCACCCTGCTGCGTTTAATTGCCGATCTGGAAAAACCAAGCTACGGCGAAATCAAATTTAAGTCGGCACGGCATATCCGCGAAGGCATTACCTCGGATGATATCCGGGTGATGTTTCAGGACCCGCGTCTGCTGCCATGGCGCAGCATCGAGCAGAATGTACAGCTTGGTCTGGGCAAAGACCAGTACGCACATGCCAGCGCCCTGCTGGAAAAAGTCGGTCTGAAAGACAAAGCCGGGCTATGGCCCTCGCAACTGTCTGGCGGTCAACGACAACGTACCGCGTTGGTACGTGCCCTGTCGCATCAACCGCGGATTTTATTGCTGGATGAACCTTTAGGTGCACTGGATGCCCTGACCCGTCTGGAAATGCAGAAGCTGATTGAACGGCTCTGGACCGAACAGGGCTTTACTGCCATTTTAGTCACCCATGATGTCAGTGAAGCGGTACAGCTGGCCGACCGGATTATTCTGCTCGATCGTGGTCATATTGCCAAAACCTTTCAGGTCAATTTACCGCGCCCGCGGCAAAAAAGTATTGCCTTTGCCGAACTGGAGCAGCAGGTGCTAGATGCAGTCTTGGCCACATGAGGATTAATTTTGGTCTGAGCCTGCCCCCGCAGCTTTACCCTTAAATTCCGGCTCAATTTAAGGGTAAAACTTCATCTCGGTTTATGAAACTTTTGTGACATAGGCCCGAATAGATGCAGGATTATTTCTATAAACTATGTCTTATATTTTGATTTAAAATAAAAGAATAAAAAATCTTTGAAATCAAGCCTTCAGTTATATTTTTTACCAGACTCAAAAAGTGTGCTTTATAGGGCTTAAATTTAACAATCCCGGGGAAATTATTAGTTAATCTACAAAATTCTGCTGCATTTATCATAATTTGCAATAGACGAGGATGCACAAAACTGATGATTTGACGTACAATTCGTGATTCCCCCTTTTCATTGTTTTTTAATTGCTAATGGAACAAAAAAAGAGTACTCAAAAACGACATCAGTTGCTGAACGCAGCACTCGACGTATTTTCCTTATACGGTTTTAATGGGGCGAGCTTAGATGAAATCGCTCAGATTGCAGAAATGCATAAGTCGAATATTTTCTATTACTATGAAAATAAAGAAGCGTTATATGTAGAAGTGCTGACCACTGTATTACAGAAATGGCTGGCGCCACTGCAAATGCTGGAAGCCGAGCTTGAACCTGAAGAAGCGATCACCAACTACTTATTGCAAAAGATTGAAGTGTCTCGCACCCAGCCAAAAGCTTCACGCCTGTTTGCGCTGGAAGTGATTCAGGGTGCCCCGCATATTCTGGAAATCCTGAAAGGTCCGCTGAAAAAACTGGTCAAGCGTAAAGCCAAAGTCATCAGCAACTGGCAGGAACAAGGCAAAATCTCCAAAGATATTGACCCTGAACTGCTGATTCTGAATATTTGGGCCCTGACCCAGAACTATGCAGACTTCGCGACGCAAATGGAAATGGTCACCGGCAAAACCCTGCGCAACCGCAGCATGCAGCAGCGCATTATCCAGCATACCGTGCATCTGATGCTTTATGGTATTGTGCCGCGTCCAGAACTGAATACCGCACCTCCCTCAGAATCAATCGACGATTGAGCATGATTTTGGCATACGACCATAGTTTGCTATGGTCGCCGAACTAAAAACCACTCTGCTGATATAACGACAATAATTTTTTCGCCCCCAGCAACAGATTTTCTTCCCAGTCCAGATGTGCCGTATCGTTGGCGCCATCGGTAATATATTTGACGGAAATCAGCCGTACATCCAGTTTTTTGCAGACTTTGGCCAGCGCATAGCCTTCCATATCCACCAGATTACAGGCCACTTTCGGTGTACCAGTTTCAAAGCTGTCACCGGTGCCACAAATACCAGCCGGTAAATGGGAAAAATGCTGCGGCAAATGAATTTCCGCCGGATGATCGTCATCCATGGGCGTCACTCCGACCTGAAAACCCAACGGCGATACATCCATATCACGCTGTACAAACTGGGTCACTTCCACCAGCTCATGCGCATTAAAATAGGAGCTGCCGGCCGTACCTAAATTTAACAGGGTTTTACAGCCAGTTTTCTGAATTACCTCAAAGGCTTTAAAGGCAGCATTAATCTTGCCAATACCACTATAATGCACCTCGATGCCAGCCTGTTCAAACAGACCTTTGGATTCACTCGGCAATGCCATAATTAAGGCCAGATCCGACATTATTGCTTCTCTACCGCAGTTGCTGGGAGCCACATTAGAAAGCAAAAGGCAGAAAAATAAAAGCTATCCCTGAAATGACAGGTCTTCCAACGACTCCACTTTTTTTCATATCTATGCAGCTTTTCAGTACTGGCTACGCGTTTCCATTTTCATTCGCTCCTGATAAAAACCCGCCAGTGCTGTGGCACCGGTCAAAAATGAGCAAGAAAAATTTTGCATAAAAACAGAACAACAAGACGAATGTGTGAGAATATGGCAATATATAGCCTTTCTTAATGTATAACGTCATTCTTTGCCCATGCAGCTCCTCCGTCTGAATGCTTTAGCGCCTGATTTTCAACTGGAAAAAACTGCCGTTACCATCGGTAATTTTGACGGCGTGCATTTGGGACATCAGGCCATGATTGCCCAGCTAAAACAGCTGGCAGCAGCCCAGCAGCTGAAAACCCTGGTGATGATTTTCGAGCCACAGCCGCTGGAATTTTTTAAAGGCTATGAAGCGCCGCCACGCATCAGCTCCTTAAGAGAAAAAGTCGAATACTTAACCGAGCTGGGTGTAGACTATATTGCAGTCGCCAAATTTGATAATTATTTCCGCAGCTTAAGCGCCGAAGCCTTTGCCGACATACTCAAATATAAACTCAATGCCCACAGTCTGGTGCTGGGTGATGACTTCCATTTTGGCAAAAACCGTCAGGGCAATAGCGAGTTTTTGCAGCAATACGGCTTTCAGGTCACCAACTTAAACACTATTCTGGCCGATGGTGAACGGGTCAGCTCGACCCGGATCCGTCAGACCTTGCAGGCCGGCAATTTAGCGCTGGCAGCTAAATTGCTGGGGCGCCCGTATAGCATTACTGGCCGGGTACAATACGGCGACCAGATTGGCCGGACCATTGATTTTCCAACCATTAATGTCCGTCTGAACCGGCATAAACCCTGCCTGAACGGGATTTATGGCGTGGAAGTGCTCTGTGAAACTGAATCCTTACAAGCCAAAGTTCAGGCAGAGAATCCGAACCAGCCGGGAATTGCCGGCTATGACCCGACCGCGCTGTTTGGCGCCGGTCATGTCGGCACCCGACCAGCCATCAAACAGGACCATCCGGAATGGCGATTAGAAGTACATTTCCCCGAGGTTTCTGCTAATCTGTATGGCCTGTTAATGCGGGTGACGTTCTTAAACTATTTACATGGCGAAAAGGACTATCCTTCGCTTGAAGCCTTAAAAGCTGGAATTGATGATGATGTGGAGAAACTGCTTGAGTTTCGCCGCAGCACCCCAAAATTCCCTTTTGAATAACTCACATTTTTACTGTAAAACGTGTCAGTCAAATGGCTGATTAAATTGGAAGACAACTTGCATGAGCGATAAGCAAACTCCTGAAAATGCAGTGGACTATAAAGCCACACTGAACCTCCCAGGTACTGACTTTGCAATGAAAGCAAACCTCGCAGTACGTGAAGCGAAATGGTTAGAAGAGTGGTATGCCGATGACATTTATCAGCAGATTCGTGCATCGCGTATCGGCAAGAAAAAATATGTACTTCATGACGGCCCTCCGTATGCCAATGGTCAAATCCACCTTGGTCACGCGGTCAACAAGGTCCTGAAAGACATCATCATTAAAAGTCGTGTCATGGACGGTTTTGACGCGCCATATGTGCCAGGCTGGGACTGTCACGGTCTTCCAATTGAACTGAAAGTTGAAGAAAAAGTTGGCAAAGTCGGCGTCAAAGTTGATGCTTCGACCTTCCGTAAAGCCTGCCGTGAATATGCCTACACCCAGGTCGAACTACAAAAGAAAGACTTTATCCGTATGGGCGTGTTCGGCGACTGGAACAACCCATACCTGACCATGAACTTCAAGCAGGAAGCAGATATTGTCCGTTCTCTGGGTGCCATTGCCAAAGCCGGTCATATCGAGCCAGGCCTGAAGCCAGTGAACTGGTGTCTGGACTGTGGTTCAGCGCTGGCAGAAGCTGAAGTTGAATATGAAGATAAAAAATCCGATGCAATTGACGTCGGTTTTACAGTGGTTGACTTAGCTGATTTGTCTGCACGTTTGGGTGTTGACGTTAAAGACTCAACCGATATCGTGATCTGGACCACCACCCCATGGACCCTGCCAGCCAACCAAGCCGTGGCATTACATGCCGAACTTGAATATCAACTGGTCAAGGCGCGTGGTGAAGAACAGGCCGAGCAAAACTTTATTCTGGCAAAAACACTGGTAGAATCTGCGACCCAGCGTTATGGCTTCAGCTCGGTTGAAGTGCTGGCCGAGTTTGCCGGTAGCAAACTGGAAAATCTGGTGCTGCAACATCCGTTAATTACTGAGCGTCAAGTGCCGGTGATTCTGGGTGAACACGTCACCGATGCCAGCGGTACAGGTGCCGTGCATACTGCACCAGGCCACGGTGTAGACGACTATAAAGTCGGCCTGCAATATAACCTGAAAGTCGACAACCCGGTGGGCGGCAACGGTGTCTATTTACCGACTGCGCCAATTTTTGCTGGTGAACATATTTATAAAGCCAATCCGCAAATTATTGCCGCGCTGGGCGAAGCCAACAAATTGTGGGCACATCATCCAATCAAGCATAGCTATCCGCACTGCTGGCGTCATAAAACCCCGATTATCTTCCGTGCCACACCACAATGGTTTATCAGCATGGATGCCAAAGGTTTACGCCAAGGCGCCCTGAATGCAATTGAAAACGAGATCAGCTTCGTGCCAGATTGGGGTAAAAACCGGATTCAGGCAATGATCGAAGGCCGTCCGGACTGGTGTATTTCGCGTCAGCGTACCTGGGGCGTGCCAATCCCGTTCTTCGTGCATAAAGACACCAACGAACTGCATCCACGTACCCCTGAACTGATCGAAGAAGTGGCTAAACTGATCGAACAGGAAGGTATTGATGGCTGGTATAACCGTGAAGCCAAAGACTTCATTGGTGATGATGCTGAACACTACAACGCCGTACGTGACACCTTAGACGTCTGGTTTGACTCGGGTACAACCCACTATGCCGTGCTGCGTGAACGTGAAGAGCTGCAAGATCCGGCCGATCTGTACCTTGAAGGTTCGGATCAGCACCGTGGCTGGTTCCAGTCTTCACTGCTGACCTCGATTGCGATCAATGAACGTGCGCCATACAAAGGCTTGTTAACGCATGGTTTCGTGGTCGATGAAAAAGGCCGCAAAATGTCGAAGTCACTCGGGAATATCATTACCCCGCAAGACATCATTAAAGACATGGGTGCAGACGGCTTACGTTTCTGGATTGCCTCTGCGGATTACCGTTATGAAATGACCGCCGGTAAAGAAATCTTTAGCCGTGCCTCAGACGGTTACCGCCGTATTCGTAACACGCTGCGTTTCTTGCTGGCCAACTTAAACGGCTTTAAACCATCGACTGATGCCCTGCCGGTGGATCAGCTGATTGCGCTGGATCAATACATCCTGCAACGTGCGTCTGAAGTACAAGAAACCATCAAGAAAGCCTATGAAGATATGAACTTCCATATCGTCACCAGCGCCTTGACCAACTTCTGTATTAATGACTTGGGTGGTTTCTACCTCGACATCATCAAAGACCGTCAGTACACCACCAAAGCGGACTCGCAAGCGCGTCATTCTGCACAAACTGCGCTGTATCACCTGGTACAGGCCTTTGTACGCTGGATGGCGCCAATCCTGAGCTTCACTGCCCAAGAAGCGTGGCCACTGATTCCTGAGCAGTCAGAGAAATATGTATTCACCGCTGAATGGTATGAGCTGCCGGTGGCCTCTGAAGCCAACGTGCTGGCTGAAAGCGAATGGCAGACTTTAATTGCCGTAAAATCTGCCGTGAACAAGTTTATTGAAGCGGCGCGTACTGCAAAAACCGTCGGTTCGAACCTGTCTGCCAAAGTGGAGCTGTGGGCCAATGCCGAGCTGAAAGCAGTGCTGGATAAACTGGGCGATGAACTGCGTTTTGTCCTGATTACTTCTCAGGTGATTGTGAATGAGTTTGATGCAGCACAAGGCGAAGCTTCTGATCTTGACGGTCTGAACGTGAAAGTCTCTGCCGCAGATGGCGAGAAATGTGTACGCTGCTGGCACGTCCTGCCAGATGTGAATACACATCCTGCACATCCAGGTTTATGTGGTCGTTGTATTATTAACCTCCCGACAGGCCAAGGCGAAGAGAGAAAATATGCCTAATCCACAACCGAAAAAGGGCTTATTCCAGTTCTATCCGCACAATTTGTGGTGGATCGGACTGTCTATTGTGGCGATTATTCTGGATCAATGGACCAAATGGATTGCAGTCACCCATCTGAATTATGCAGATCCGGTGCCTGTGCTGCCCTTTTTAAATTGGACATTACTGCATAACTATGGCGCAGCCTTTAGTTTCTTGTCCGATGCGGGTGGCTGGCAACGCTATTTCTTCACCTCACTGGCAGGTTTGGTCTCCGTGATCTTTGTGTTCTGGCTGATGCGTATGCCAAAGAACATGCTGGTATTACCGCTGGCCATTGCCCTGATTCTGGGCGGGGCCATTGGTAACCTGATTGATCGGGTCGCTTTGGGCTATGTGGTCGACTTTATTCATGTTTACTACAACAACAGCCACTTCCCTGCCTTTAATATTGCAGATAGTGCCATTACCTTAGGCACCATCTTGCTTCTTATTGATACGTTTTTCCTGGAAAAACACCGTATTCAACGTGCGCAGGCGCAACATGACTGAATTTATCAATCCGAACGAAGACACCCGTATTGAAGCGGGTTCTAAAGTTGAACTTCATTTTTCTGTGGCCATTGAAAGCGGGCCGGAAATTGACAATACCCGTAGCCGTGCCGAACCGGTCAGTCTGGTGATGGGCGATGGCAGCCTGTTACCGGGTTTTGAAAAAGCCCTGTTTGGCTTGCGTGCTGGTGACCGTCGTACCGTGAGCCTGCCACCAGAAGAGGCTTTTGGTCCATGGAACCCGGAAAATGTCCAAACCTTTGACACCGTCAAGTTTGAACAGCGTCCGGTTGAAGGCCACATGATCGAGTTTGAAGATAAGGCCAAACAAAGCCTGTATGGCGTGGTCAAATCGGTCAATGATGACATCACCGAAGTCGACTTTAACCATCCACTGGCCGGTAAAGACATTACCTTTGAAGTGGAAATCTTTAAAGTCACCCCAGCGGGCCAGCAAGGCATTCAACTGAAATAAAAGTTCCACATTTTTGAAAAGCTCCTTCGGGAGCTTTTTTTTATGCCATGTTCATGAGGCAGATACAAACTGACTCTATTCAGGCTAACGCAATTCACGTTAATTTGATCCCTACAGCAAAAACAACACAGGATAAAACATGAATATTCAGATTATTGTTGGCAGTGTACGCGAGGGACGTACCGCCATTAAAGTCGCACACTGGGTACAGCAGGCCATTAAAAGCTATAACTTTAGTACCGTGCAGACCGAGCTGGTCGATTTAAAAGAATGGAATTTACCCCTGTTTGCCGGTCCGAATCCGCCGCTAAGCGGTATTTATGACCAGCCGCGTCAACAGGAATGGGCCGACAAAATTGCCCAGGGCGATGCCTTTATTTTTATCAGCCCCGAATATAACCATGGCTATAGCCCGGCCTTGAAAAATGCGTTGGATTATTTGGGCAAAGAGTGGCAAGGCAAACCGGCGGCTTATATCGGCTATGGTGCCACCAATGGATCACGCTCGATTGACCAGATCCGTCAGGTCGGCACCCAGCTGGGACTGATTGACAGCAATGCAGTGGTGGAAATCCGCGATATTTTTAGCCGTAACCGTAGCGAAAGCTTTGAACCGAATGAATTTGATGACAAGACTCTGAAACAGGTAGTCGACAAGCTGATTCAATATGTCAGCTCATAACGGCAGCAGCCCTGTAAGCATTTTCTTACAGCAGCTGTGGTGAACTGCGACTAGGGTGCGGCGCGCTTTCATTTTATAGTACCTACATACAGAGACAGGAGGTCTCTTAAATCAAAACAATAACAATAAAAGCAACAACAGCAGGATGCTGATCGGTACGACAGGAGTTATACCGGAATAATGAATCCAGAGAAGCCCGGACAGGATGTTCGGGCTTCTTTTATTTCAGTCCTTTATTTTCTGGTTGGTGTGGATGATGCGCTATTTTAAATCAATCGCTGTTGTACGCCTGAGCGTACAGTACTTGTCGGGTTTTGCGGCTGGTTGGTTCTGATCGCCTGACGTATATTAAAACCATACCGGGACAGGAGGTCTCGTTGCATAAAACAATAATCATAAGCCGCATGCAGGATGCACGCACAGATATAACAGGAGTGATATCTGAGAACTGAATCTAAAAAGCCCCGACAGGACGTCGGGGCTTTTTATTATCTGTGAATTCATTATTTGGCTGTCATTTTCAGCAAGCTGGCGCCTTTGCCATCTTCAATGACCCATAAATGACCGTCACGCGCTTCAATCACCCCGCGAATACGCTGTTTCATGTCCAGCCGTTGTACTTCACGTACCGGTTGAGCCTGGGTATCAATCACAATAATCGCCTGCGACGACAATCCTCCGGCAATGGCCTTATTTTTCCACTGTGGAAACTGATCGCCACGGTAAAAGATTAAACTCGAAGGTGAAATAACCGGGGTCCAGTCCAGTTCTGGCGCTTTAAATTCTGGCCGGGTCGCATGATCCGGAATTGGCTGACCACTATAATGATCGCCATTGGACACGATCGGATAGCCATAATTGGCGCCTTTTTCAATCCGGTTCAGCTCATCTCCGCCTTTGGGTCCCATCTCAATCACCCACAGCTGCCCCGCCGGGTCAAACGCCATACCTAAGGGATTACGATGCCCTAGGCTCCATACCTGTGCCGCAATCTGGCCCTGAACGCGGAACGGATTATCTGGCGCAGCGCTGCCATCTGCATTTAAACGTAAAATTTTCCCTAAATTGGAGTTCAGGTCCTGTGCCGGATCGAACTTTTGTCGCTCTCCCGAACTGACCCACAAATAGCCGGCCTGATCAAACAACAGCCGGTGAGCATAATGCCCCTGCCCCGGAACTTTCGGCACTTGGGCCCAGATCTGCTGTATATTTTTTAGCTGTGGCTGAGCCGCATCTTTTAAATCCAGCTCGGCACGTGCCACCACCGCACCATAACCACCCGTGCCGGCTTCTACATAACTTAAATAGACCCAGCGATTCTGGGCAAACTGTGGATGCAGCGCGACATCACCCAAACCGCCCTGCCCGCCATAAGCAACTTTGGGGACACCTTTAACCTCAAGCAGCAGTTTATTGCTCGGGTTAAACAATTTGAGTCGTCCACGCTTTTCAGTAATTAACAAGCGGCCATCGGGCAGCTCAGCCATCGCCCACGGTTCCTGTAAGCGCGCCACCCGTTCCAGCTGATAAGACTGGCTGGTCTTGCTAGTTTCACTGCTTTGGGCGGCTTTTGCTGAATTGGCAGGCTCGGTCTGGGCATTACATCCGGTGGTTAATCCTGCGATGAGCAATGCCGCAGGCCAGGTCAAATATTGTTGTAGTTTTGCCATGACATTTCCTAAAACAGAACAGACAATACTTTGATTGTAGCCCAAAGCCAGTTTTGACCAAGAACACTTGCGTAACCTGCCGGACTTTGTCCGTTTTGGCTTACACCGAATGAAGGCAATTGAGGCTAGGAGCAAACCCAGAATTTTCGTATTCTAAATTCATCAGGAAACAGGATGTTTCCCAAACGGAAAACAACAATAATTAGTTTGCGCACCAGGATCGTGAGGTACGACAGGAGTTATACCTAAAGCACGAAATACGAAGAAACCCCGTCAGGATGATGGGGTTTCTTTTTATCTGTGGTTTTTGTTTTCTTAATGCCATAAAAAAAGCCCCCAATCTATGGAGGCTTTTTTCATTTAATACCAATTAGGCTTTGGCAATCGCCGCTTTGCCTGCTTTAATCTGTTCTGCTTCATCTTCACTCATGATCAGCGCCACGGCAATTGCGGTAATCAATACCGGTAAACCGACAGCAATAAAGTTGAAGTGTGCTGGCAGGTTCATACCGAGTAAGCCACCAATCAGGATTGGTCCAACAATCGCACCCATACGGCCAATTGCAGATGACCAGCCAATTCCGGTTGAACGTACTGCCAGTGGATAGTATTGCGCCACATAACTATACAGCAACATTTGTGAACCGATTGACGCCGCACCCGCCAAGAATACCAAGATGTACAGCAAGAACTGGTTTGACTGGAAGCCCATCAGACTCATCACAATCGCGCCCATAATCCCCAGGAACATCAACACCGGTTTCAGATGGAAACGGTCAGCCAGAATACCACCGCCGACAATACCAACCACGGCACCCACGTTCATCACCATCATGAACATCAGACTATTGTCCATTGAATAGCCTGCCGCCATCATCAGTTTAGGCAACCAGCTGCTTAAGGCGTACATGGTCAGCAAGCAGGTAAAGAACGCTAACCAGAACAATAAGGTGTTTAACGCACGGCCACGTTTGAACAGGCTTACCACGTTGGCTGCTTCCGGCACATCGACCTGATGCAGTTCAAATTTGGTTTCATTGCTAATCTGCACTTCTGGGGCCAAGCGGGCCATGATTGGACGCGCCTGTTCCTGCTTGTTCTCTTTCACAATAAACATCAGCGATTCAGGCAGGAATTTCCAGATAATTGGCAACAGCAACAGTGGAATACCGGCAATAAAGAACATGATTTCCCAGCCAAAGCTTGGGGTTAACCAGGCACCCAATAATGCTGCCATCACACCACCCACTGCATAACCACTAAACATGGTGGTCACCAGCGTACTACGCATGTTCTTTGGCGCGTATTCAGAGGTTAAAGCCACCAGGTTAGGCATCACCCCACCAATCCCTAAACCGGCCAGGAAGCGCAAAATACCGAATTCTGTCGGATTAGAAGCAAAGCCACCTGCGAAGGTTAGACCACTGAATAACACAATACAGATCATGATGACTTTTTTACGGCCAATTTTGTCGGCCAATGAGCCGAAAATCATGGCACCGAACATCATCCCTGCCAATGCAGTACTGGCCAGCATACCGGCTTGCACCGCACTTAAGCCCCACTCGTCCATTAATAAAGGCAATACCACACCATTAATGGCTAAATCATAACCATCAAATAAAATGATCAGTAGACACCATGCCACTACATTAAAATGAAATGGTTTAAATTTTGCGTGATCAATGACATCATTTACGTTAATAGTTTGATGTGTCATTCCTCACCTCCTGTGAGTCTGTGTTTCAGTGAACTTCCATAGCAACCCATAATGAAGACCCTCATTTCGAGCCTTCTTCATCCACACTTTGCTAGTGGAGTAGATGGTGCAACTTTCACACAATTTACAGAAAATAAGAATTGAACATTAGTCTACAATCCTATTAATAATTAAAGTTTTATATATTATTCTCATTAGACATAAGTTTTATTTTGCTTTATTAAGCACACAAATTTTCTGCATAAAAAAATCCCCCTGCTATTTAAGCTCGGGGGATTTTGAATTAATGAGCTGGCGATGACTTACTCTCACATGGGTAACCCCACACTACCATCAGCGCTAAGAGGTTTCACTTCTGAGTTCGGGAAGGGATCAGGTGGTTCACTCTTGCTATTGTCGCCAGCACAACTG